>NZ_CEZLMY010000002.1:69439-70430 GCF_983033635.1 Psychromonas sp.
GTTGAAAATGGTGAGATTTACGGCTTTATTGATTCGCTTCCTGTAATGGCTCGGAAAATCCAAGAATATTATCCTGAACTTAAAATTGCCGATAAATTTGAGCATAAATATGCGCTTTCACTAGCTGTTACAAATTCAAACCCGATATTACTTGGTATTTTTAATAAAGTTATTGCAACAATTTCAGTGCAGCAGCATCAAGAAATACTTAACCGCTGGTTACCACTCGTTTATGAAAAAGAGTCTGATTTAATCTGGTTCTGGTATCTTTCTGCGCTTGTTATTTTTATCTTTTCCATATTTATAATACGTTATGTTTATTTGCTAAAGGCCAATCAAAAACTAACTAATATGCAGGAAAAGCTCGAGCAGCTGTCTATGCGCGATACCTTAACAGGTTTGCCCAGCCGTTATTACTTTACTGAGTTACTTGATAAAGAGTGGGCGAGATCGAGACAATCGATGTTACCTCTATCTGTTGTGATTATAGATATTGATCATTTCAAGCACTTCAATGATCAATATGGGCGACTTGCAGGTGATAGCTGTCTAGTGGAGCTTGCCCGCCGGTTGCAGTTGTTGATTACTCGGCCTGCCGATTTAGTGGCGCGTTATGGTGGTGAAGAGTTTGCGTTGATTTTGCCTGAAACTGATGAAAATGGGGTGAATGTGATTGTTGCAGAGATCTTTAATCTTTTAAAGCAGTGGTCATTAACTCACAAAGGTTCTGTTTATTCAAACCAGTTAACCATTAGCGCAGGCTCTGCAACCTTGGTTTTTAATGAGCAATATAAAGCTGATGAGCTGATTCGTCGTGCTGATAATGCACTGTTTCAGGCACAACAAAAGGGTCATAACCAGTCGGTGCTTTATGGACATAATAATTAGGTTTTCTTCTCGTGACCTCGATTCACTTTAATCTTATAATACGCTTTTATTTTTTTAGAAGGCTTTTTAACTTATGCGTCCTAGTAATCGAACTCCAGAACAA
>NZ_CEZLMY010000003.1:0-8277 GCF_983033635.1 Psychromonas sp.
AGCAACGGACTGTTAATCCGTGTGTCGCTGGTTCAAGCCCAGCAAGAGGAGCCACATCCAAAACCTAGACTTGTTAAGTCTAGGTTTTTTTTTGCGTTTTTTTTAAAGACCAATTAACCAGCTCTTTGAAAGCAAGCTGTAAGGTGCTTCTGGATTTCTATTGGATGTTGCAATGGCATGCCTGGAATTGCTCCCTAGAGCCGCTAGTGTGTATATTACTTAATGCGATTGCTATAAAGTATTGCTATTATTGCTATCTAAAATATTTAAGCGCCTCAATATATTATGACAAACTTTAAAAACTGTATCAGACAAGTTCAACAGCTCAATTTACTGTGCAAAATGATTAACTTTTTGCGTGGTTTTTTACTTATTCTGCTTTTTCTAAGCTTTGGGAAGCTGATCAGCGCATATTTACCCATTCCTTTCCCTGCTAGCATTATTGGTTTGATTTTATTGTTTATTGCTTTATCGACTTCGCTAGTAAAGGTGGAATGGATAACCATGTCAGGTAATTTTATTTTAAAATATATGGCATTGCTGTTTATTCCAATAGGAGTGGGTTTGCTTAATTATTTTGATCTGATTATCAGCCATTGGTTGGTTATTGTGTTCTCTTTACTATTTACAACACTATTTATTATGTTTTTAGTTGGGCACTTCTATCAGTATCTTAATAAAAAAGAGGAGAGCTGATTTGTTTTTATACCTTGCTTTACCGTTAACCATATTAGTATTTTTTGCCTGTAAATATCTCTATTCAGTAAAACCATGGGCAATTTTAAATCCGGTACTATTGTCAATTTTGTTTTTGATATTGCTCCACTATTTATTGGGTTTAGATTATAGCCAGTATCAAAAGGGGGCCTATCCATTGACGGCGTTATTAGAGCCAGCCGTTGTTGCCCTAGCATTGCCGCTGTATCTGCAACTTCATCTTATTAAAGAAAAATTAAATAGTATTTTATTAGCCTGCTTGCTTTCAGTGCTGGTCGCATTTTGCTGTGCTTTTTATGTGATGCCTTTGCTAGGTGCTGATTTAATCACATCGGCATCGTTGGCCGCTCAGTCAGTCACCACACCCATTGCAATGGAGATAAGTAAAAGTTTACAAGGCATTGTTTCATTAACAGCTGCTATGGTTATTTTTGCGGGTATTATTGGTGCAAGTGTCGGCTTAGGATTTCTAAAGCTGGTCGGTGTGAAAAACCGTCAGGCACAAGGTATCGCAATCGGTTGTGCCTCCCACGCGTTAGGTACGGCCAAAGTATTAGAAGTCGATACAGTAGCGGGGGCTTTTTCTTCTGTTGCATTGATACTCTGTGCCATTTTATCTGCACTATTAATGCCGCTGTTATATGCTTTTCTTTTTTAATCAGTTAAAAAGTTTTTCAACAAGCACAAAAAAGCCGAAGTGATACTTCGGCTTTTTTATGTTTACTGCAACTGAAGGTTAATCAGCAGCATAACCGTTTTCTGGCAGTATTTCACCATCAAGTACAGCTTGGCTGTTGACCATCATTAAACGCTCAGATAGAAACCATTGTGTTACTAAAGGGTAGATTAAATGCTCTTGTGTGAGTACTCGCTCAGCTAGATCTTCGGCTGTATCTTCAGCAAAAACAGGCACTTTAGCTTGTAATACTGTCGGGCCGCTGTCTAACTCAGGTGTCACAAAATGAACACTTGCACCATGCTCGCTATCACCTGCATCAATAGCACGTTGATGTGTATTGACACCTTGGTATTTAGGTAATAACGAAGGGTGGATATTAAGCATTTTGCCGATATATTTATTAACAAATTGTGTGCTTAAAATACGCATAAACCCAGCCATTAGAATTAAATCAGGTTGGAATGTATCAATAGCTTCACTTAACAAAAGATCGTATTGCTCGCGAGAGTTAATACCTTCGCTAAGCACAACTTGAGTGTTAATACCGGCATCACTTGCGCGTTGCAAACCATAAGCATCAGCTTTATTGCTAATCACAGCAACGACTTCTACTTTTTGATTTGCAAGTTCGCTGTTATGTAACTTATCAATGATCGCTTGCAGGTTAGTGCCGTTACCAGAGATAAGTACAACAATTTTTTTAGTAACTAAAGTTGTCATAAGCGTTTAGTTAATCTCTACTTGCGCTTCATTTTCAGCGGCATCTTCGATATGACCAAGTACCCAGGCGTTTTCACCTTGTGCAGTTAAAATCTCAACTGCTTTTTCTTTTTCAGAAGCCGGCACAACAATCATCAGACCAACACCACAGTTAAACGTGCGGTACATCTCTTCTGTTTCTACGTTACCATTTTCTTGCAACCAGTTGAAAATAGCTGGCCATTCCCAGCTTTTGCCATCAACAACCGCTTTACTGCCTTGTGGTAATACGCGAGGGATGTTTTCCCAGAAACCACCACCTGTAATATGTGAAATAGCATGAACTGGGCAGTTTTTAATTAATTCCAGAGTAGACTTAACGTAGATTTTAGTTGGTGTTAATAATGTGTCACCTAGCGTTGAATCGCCAAATGGTGCGCTTGTATCAGCTTTTGATACTTCTAAAATTTTACGTACTAACGAGTAACCGTTAGAGTGAGGACCACTTGAACCTACAGCGATTAATGCATCACCGGCTGCAACTTTAGTACCGTCAATAACGTCAGCTTTTTCAACAACACCGACACAGAAACCCGCGATATCATAATCGTCGCCTTCATACATACCTGGCATTTCAGCAGTTTCACCACCGATTAATGAACAGTTTGATTGTAAACAACCTTCACCGATACCTGTTACAACATCTGCTGCAACATCAACATCAAGCTTACCAGTCGCGTAATAATCTAAGAAAAATAGTGGCTCTGCGCCTTGAACGATAAGATCGTTTACACACATTGCAACTAAATCAATACCAACTGTATCGTGTTTTTTAAGGTCAATTGCCAAACGCAGTTTTGTACCGACACCATCAGTACCTGCAACTAATAAAGGCTCTTTATACCCGGTTGGTAGTTGACATAATGCGCCAAAACCACCTAAACCACCCATTACTTCAGGGCGTTTAGTGCGCTTTGCTACACCTTTAATACGTTCAACTAATGCTGTCCCTGCGTCAATATCAACGCCAGCGTCTTTATAGCTTAAAGAGGTTTTTTCGTTGCTCACTTGCAATCCTCGCAAAATTTAAAAGCGCTTATCGCTTTTATTGAATTTATTTACCAAATCATTTCAAAATGCAGATTCCTGCATTTGCAAATGGTTTGAGTATAACTGTGCGCATTTTAGCATTTATATGATTAGGGTCTAATTATTTATGTGCTGAATTGAAACTTTATGGTGAATCTTTCATAAATTAATAGTTATTAGGCGCTATATGGAAAACTAAAATGCATTTTCCTTTGTTTAAATTGACGAGTTTAACAACTTAATTATGATTATCATCTTGCAATAGAATTAGATCTGCTTATGATCTAGCTTTTATTATTTGCAATTGGCAGTTAAATTAATGACATTCATTTACTTAGCGCGTAGTTTATTTATCTTACTTCTTTCATTCAGTTCACTACTTTTTGCAAGTCAGTTTGATAACCCTTATCAAGGTAATATTGTTGTAAAACAACAAAGTGAAGCTCAATTAAAAGAGCTGGCATTAAAACAAGTTTTAGTAAAAGTATCTGGAAATGTTGAAATTGCTAAACTTGATGAAAGTAAACAGCTGCTGAAAAACACACAGAGTATATTGTCTCAGTATGGCTACCAAACATCAAAAGATACGCGTTATTTTATGGCTGTATTTGATAAACATAAAATTAATCAAGCATTAAAAGAGATGCAACAACCGATTTGGGGGGATACAAGACCCACAACACTGGTTTGGTTAATTAAAGATAGCAATAGTGATCGCCAACTTGTTTCTGATCATATGGTAAACCGCAGTGCAGATTCTGCATTATCCTGGGCACTTCAAAACCAGCAGCATAACCGCGGTATCGCCTTACAATTTCCATTAATGGATCTTGAGGATAATTTAGCGTTATCTATTTCTGATGTTTCGGGGCGTTTTTATGATCCAATAGCGACGGCTTCTAACCGTTATGGTATTAATCATTTTGTTGTTGCAAATTTAAAACAAAACAGTGCTGAAAAATGGTCTTTAGAGTGGGAACTGCTAAAATATAATCCGCTTAGTAAACAAAACGAGGTGCTGTTTTCAGAGAAAGTTAACGGTAAGAAATCCTCGCTACTGTCCTCAATGGTAAGTAATATTGCTGATTATTATGCAAGCCAATATGCTATTTTAGAAAATCAAGGTGAAAAGTTTTCGCAAACTATTTATATCAGTGGCGTTGACTCCCTAGTGGAATTAACCCAACTAAATAAAGTATTATCAAACCTATTAGCGATTGCTTCATTTAAAGTGACTGCAGTAGAAGGTTCACAGGTCACTGTGAATATTAAAATTAATGGCGGTCTGAATAGTTTTAAAAATGGACTTTCTGCACAGCCCAATTTACAACAAGACCTTTCTCAAAGTGAAGAATTTCACTTTAACTGGCGTTAATTAAGGAACCCCATGCCGCAGGATGAATTGCGCTTTCAATATCCATTATTAGCACTCAAATTTCCAGACGATGAAACTTTTGCCAGTTTTTATCCGGGTCAAAACGCAAGCTTATTAACACAACTGAAAAATAGTGTTGTTGGTTTGGGTGAACCTGTTTTATATATGTGGGGGGAGTCCGGTAGTGGGCGCTCACATCTATTACATGCATTATGCTCCGAAGTTGATGAGCGCGGTGAAAGTGTTGCTTATATTCCACTTGATCATTATCAGGGCATGAGCTTAGATATTTTTGAAAATATGGAAGCTGTAACACTTGTTTGTATTGATAATGTAGGTGCAATTGCGGGCGATAAAACGTGGGAAAAAGCTCTTTTTGATTTTTATAATCGCTGGCTAGATAACAAAAGCAATCGCCCGTCAGGTGCAAGTTTAGTGCTTTGTGCAAGCGATTTACCTAAACAGTTGGGTATAAAGCTTGACGATCTTGTTTCCCGATTTGAGTGGGGGGCCTGTTACCATTTATCACCACTTAATGATGAAGAAAAACTCGGTGCTCTGCAATTACGAGCGCAACTTAAAGGTATGAAGTTACCCGTTGATGTCGGGCGATTTTTATTAAACCGTTTATCACGAGAGATGAATACCTTATTAAAAACCCTGGACCGATTAGATAACGCTTCACTGGTAGCAAAACGTAAACTTACCATTCCATTTGTTAAAGAAGTTTTAGATCTTTAATAAACAGGGAGGAGTGATAATTTAATTTTTCTTTTTGCTCTTTTTATTACGAATACTCAGTCCTAACTCTCTTCCTTTATGCTTAGCAAAGTAGATATTCCCCGTTAGAAATAAAAGCGTTAACAATAATTCGATAGTTGCCAGGATTGTTTCCGTTTCTGAGCTGAATAAAATAACAATGCTGTGTATCAAATAAAATAAGGCTAAAAAACCACTCCACGCATAGGTGTAGGGATCACCGCGTAAAATACCTTTAAAAGGGAACAGTAAAGGCACAAACCAGATACTAGTTACAAACCACGGGCTTAGGTTTAATGTCGGGGGGGATAACCATAAATGCCAAATAGGTACTAAAAGTAATAATCCAAAATAACCTGATTTTGCCAGCAATTGATAGTGATCGGTTTTCATATAACTCAACTTATAAAAAAGAGCCAGAAAGTCTAGCTCCTTGTTTCTTAGATAATATCAAGGACAGATTCAGGTGGGCGGCCAATCGCAGCTTTGCCATTTGCCAGGACAATTGGACGTTCAATCAGTTTTGGGTTTTCAACCATTGTTTTGAGTAAGACTGATTCACTGTTTTCATCTTTTAGCGCTAATGTTTTATAGAGCTCTTCTTTGCAGCGCATCAATTGGCGTGCCGAGGTAAAACCTAATAAGCCAATGATCTGCTGCAGTGTTTCGACACTTGGTGGTGTTTCCAAGTATTTAATTACAACGATCGCATCGCTTTTATTTTCAAGTAAAGCTAAAGTTTCACGGCTTTTTGAGCAACGCGGGTTATGGTAGATAGTAATGTCGGTCATCTTTATTCCTTTTTTTGTGTAATTACTCAGG
This sequence comes from Psychromonas sp., assembly GCF_983033635.1. Classification (NCBI taxonomy): domain Bacteria; kingdom Pseudomonadati; phylum Pseudomonadota; class Gammaproteobacteria; order Alteromonadales; family Psychromonadaceae; genus Psychromonas; species Psychromonas sp. Next base: position 6,141 of record NZ_CEZLMY010000003.1, read on the forward strand.
CCGTCGCCATTTAAGCTTATTTATGAAGTACATCCGTGTACTTCATTGCTACGCAACTGGCTAAAGTCATTCAAATATGTTCCATACATATTTGTCTGCGTTAAAAAATGCTCATTTAAACGACTAAACTGCGCTTTTTCGCCTTGAACTCATCATAAATGGCTTAACCCTGAGTATTTACAGTCTTATTTTATAAAAAAAACTCAGATTAATGCGGTGTTGAGTAGTTACTTTTTTGTTAACTATTCAGCTGGCCAAGTGACAATGTAATCTTCCAGATTATCGGGATCAATAGCCGCTTCGGAAATGATTTTACCTCGAATTGAACATCCAGCTTTATGCATTGCTGATTGACTGCCGGTAATTAAAGGATGCCATTCTGGCAGCGGTTTTTCTTCAACTAATAAACGGTATGCACAGCTTGCAGGTAACCAGTGAAATTGATCTATATCCTCTAAAGAGACTTTGACACAATCTTTTACTAATTTAAAACGTTGCTCATATTTCCGACACTGGCATGATTTCGTATGCAGCAGATGGCACGCAACATTGGTAAAATGCAGTTCTTCCGTATCATCATCAATAATTTTGTTTAAACAGCATTTACCACAACCATCACAGAGTGATTCCCACTCTTGTTTATCCATTTGTGATAGTGTTTTCTTTTCCCAAAAATTAGCCATGTCGACCCTATTGTGTTGGTGCGTTTATGCGCGGATGATTAATACGCTCAGAAAGGTAACTCACTGCCGTTGCAAAATAATATGAACGATTCCAGTGCATTAATACTTGGTAGTTATTATAAGCAAGATAAACTCTGCCGCTGGCATCATCAGGAATAACAATTGATGCATTAATATCAACCTTAGGCAGGGCTGTACCATCAAAACGGCGAACACCCAAATCTTGCCATTGCAGCAGTGTTTTTTGCTGTTTAAGACCTGCTAGCTGATTATCAAAATCGTCCGGCAATAAAACTTGGCGTCCCCATGTTTCATCATAATCCCAACCTTCTGTTTTTAAATAATTAGCAGCAGAAGCAAAAACGTCAGCATAGCTATTCCAGATATCTTTTTTGCCATCACCATCATAATCCACCGCATAGTTCAGGTAAGAGGTTGGCATAAATTGCACCTGTCCCATTGCACCCGCCCATGAACCGATAAACTCTTGTTGTTTAATATGACCCTGTTCTAAAATGGTTAATGCAGCAAATAACTGTTTTTTAAACAATTCTTCACGACGACCGTCATAAGCCATAGTTGTTAATGAAGAGATAACATAATGACGACCTGTTAGCTTACCAAAATTAGTTTCAATTCCCCAAAGTGCAACAATGAATCGAGGTTGTACACCATATTCTTTACCAATTTTATGTAACAGATGGTAATGCTTTTTATAAGCATCTCGTGCCTGTTCAATTTTCCAGTCAGGTACTGCACGTGGAATATAGGTATCTAATGTTAATTTAAACTCAGGTTGCGCCTTATCTGATTTAACACTGCGCTGTAAAAATTCTACGTTAGCAAAGGCATTATCAACAACGGTTGCATCTATGCCATTTTCTTTTGCTTCAATTTTTATCTTTGCAACATAATCTGCAAAAGGTATTTTTTGTTGCTTGTCGGCAGCTGCTGTTTGAGTTAATAACAAGCTTGTTAAAACCGTTAAGCAAACTCTTTTAAATGCACAGGGGAGATGTGTTGATTTAATCAATTTCATAACTGTTTCCTTTTTGCCTTTCTTGCCACTTTTTATGCTCTTTTAAATAGTCAACAGGAGGAGGCGGAAGTTGCAAATAATAACCATCTTTTGTAATTGCAGCGAGTACCTTGTCTGCGTCTGCAAGCGCGAGTTTTGTTCCTTCTTTGATATTTAATAACGAAACTAATTGCGGAGGACCAAATTGTGTTAAAAGCGCATCCGGAACAGGTGAAAAGTCGTCTCTTTTAGCGATAAAAAGATAAGTCTGTGATTTACGAATACTTTTATATACAGCACATAACATAATACTAATGTAGCCCTTTACTTGCCTATTGTGATAGCAAACTATAACATGCATACAGGTTTAATTTTGATAGAAAATCACTGATTTTTAAATCAATTAATTAAAATTTAAAAAGATAGGATGATTATG
>NZ_CEZLMY010000003.1:8287-13525 GCF_983033635.1 Psychromonas sp.
TATTGATAGTGAGGAGCTTGCCGTTCTTTCTGATGAGCTCAATCAAAAACGAATGATGGCACCTGACTTTTTTAGTGATGCACCAATTGTTGTCAAGGTAGAAAGTGACACGCTGAATTTAGATTTTTCTCAAATAAAGAAAATAGTGAATGAGCAGGGATTTATTTTGCTGGGTATCTCTGGTGATTTATCAGCATCACAAAAAGAGCAAATTAAAGCCCAAAAAATTGCCATATTAAGAAGCTCAAAACGTCAGGCTCGTGAAACGGAAGTTAAAGTAGAGAAAGAAAATCAAACTGTTGAAGTAGAAACAAGCGAGTTTGTCAGCTCTTATGTAAAAACCAAAATTCATACTGGTCGGGTTCGATCCGGTCAACAAATTTATGCTAAAGAGTGCGACCTGGTTATAAATGGTGATGTTGGTGCAGGTGCAGAAGTGATTGCTGACGGTAATATTCATATTTATGGAGCATTACGTGGTAAAGCGATTGCGGGGGCGATGGGAGAAAAAAGTGCCTCTATCTTTTGCCAAGCGCTTAGCCCTGAACTCATTTCTATTGCCGGAGTTTATAAACTAAGTGATGATTTAGCAGCTGATTTTGTGGGTAAAAGTTGCATTGTGTCACTACAAGATGAACAGATTGTATTATCCAGTTTAAGTCGGATTTAATTTATTTAGTTAAGGAACAATAATGGCAAAAGTAATTGTCGTAACATCAGGTAAAGGTGGTGTTGGTAAAACAACAAGCAGTGCCGCAATTGGTAGTGGCCTTGCAATGAGTGGCGCAAAAACTGTGATTATCGATTTTGATATCGGTTTACGTAATCTGGATTTGATTATGGGTTGTGAACGTCGCGTTGTTTATGATTTGATTAATGTTATTAATGGTGAAGCAAATCTGCAACAAGCATTAGTAAAAGATAAACGTATTAGTGATCTATTCATAATGCCAGCTTCGCAAACCAGAAATAAAGATGCGTTAACTAAAGAGGGTGTTGAAAAAGTTATTGCTGATTTAAAAGCCGACGGTTTTGAATATATCATTTGTGACTCCCCTGCAGGTATCGAGCAAGGTGCGATGATGGCATTGTACTTTGCAGATGAAGCGATTGTAACAACCAATCCAGAAGTATCTTCGGTGCGCGATTCAGATCGAATCACAGGCATGCTATCAAGCAAATCATATCGTTCAGAGCAACAACTAACTCCAGTTAAAGTGCATCTGTTAATTACACGTTATTGCCCAGAGCGTGTTGAAAAAGAGGAGATGCTAAGTATTGATGATATTAATGACTTACTGGGCATAGATCTATTGGGCGTGATCCCTGAGTCTCAAGATGTATTAAATGCATCTAACTTAGGTGAACCCATTATTTTGAACCAAGATTGTGATGCGGGTAAAGCATACCAAGATGCGGTTGATCGTTTGCTGGGTATCGATCGGGATTTTCGGTTTATTACCTATGAAAAGAAAGGTTTTTTAAGCCGTATATTTGGAGGTTAAGATGGGACTATTACAATATTTTAGACAAGAGAAACCAAAAAAAGGTAGTGCTAAGCTAGCCAAAGATCGTTTACAAATTATTGTAGCGCATGAACATTCATGTGCAGCAAGACCGTCCTATTTACCTGAAATGCAACAAGAGATTGTTGCTGTAATTCGTAAATATATGGATATTTCAAGCAATGATGTGAAATGTGAATTTAGTGATAAAGCGGATGATGATATGTCTGTACTTGAAGTAAATGTAGCATTGCCCAAAAACAGGTAATTACAATCATTACTGTTAATAACTTAAAAATGCGAGCTAACTTGATAAAAGTTAGGTCGCATTTTTTATGTTGAAAAGAATAATAAAGGGAGTCAAAAATTAGCATAGGCAAAGGAATCTTGGGAATGATTGCTAATCAGGTAACCTCTTTATTTAACGCATTTATGGGCTTCTCTTACTATTTCTATGCAAGGCAAAAGATAAGCATCTAGTTTATACTTACGGGCAAGGCGTTTCGTAATCTTTCTATGATATCACTAACAGTAAGCAGGTAATGTCAATGTCCAATAATTTAGCGCACGGAACAAGTGTTATTGGCATCGAAGGAGCGATAGTTAAAACTGAAATCGCAAGCGGTTTTAATGAGCAAGGGATTGATGCTCATTTTAAGCAGGTACTGCTAGCCTGTGAACATTTGCCTCATTGGGTCTTGTATAAACATATAGACGTATCTGCATTAATGACACCCGACGCAAAGTTACGTCTAATTGCCTGGACTAATAAGCTTTCACAATATGGTTGTTGCGGAGTGTATTATTATGTGGAAAGCGCTATCTTATTTAACGTTCTTAACAAAGCTTTTCAAAATGTGAAACTGCCGATTCAGATTGAATCTTCAGATAAAAATCTAGCTAATTTTGCCAAGATACATTTAAAAATCCCTTCAACTGACTTATGAGCGAAAAGGGAACGTAAGTTTGGCCCCATCTCTTTTTTTTATAACTAGCATTTATTTATAGGTGGGGATGACTCAATCTTCATTAATTTCTCTCGATATCACGCCAGTTGATGCTTGAGTGTATCCCTTATTTAACTGATATTTTCCTGTTTTAAAAGATAAATGCATATATGTAGCTAAACTCATAAAGTAGTGGATAGATGAATCTCCTAAATAATTTATTAGGTTATGAAGAGTCATATTGTTTTCAAGGAGGATTAATATGTTAACTGTAAATAAACTTGAAGAAGTTATTGAAGAACTCCGCAATCTTAAAATTATGTTAGACGATATTTCAGGTTTTATGCCAGATCGGCATTTCATCATTGATGAATCAGGAATAATACTGAGCCATTTCGGAAATGAACAACCAGACCTTTTTTTTAATATTGGCAATATGAAGCAACGCTCTATATTTGAATTTAGTACCATTGAAGCTATCGGAAATGATCTGCGCAATGCAGTTAATAAATGTTTCTCTGAAAATAAAATGGTGACGCTTGAATATTCTCTTCAGCTAGAAGATTTTCAGTTGCTTGCTCCTGGAGTGATCGGACCTGAGAATCGGCAGTGGTTTGAAGTGAAAATACGCCCTATGCACTCTCTTCTCAATCAAAAAAGAACTGTGGTTACCTCAACCCGTAACATTACGGAACGAAAGCTTATGGAGCAAAAACTTCATGAAATGGCAATGACCGATCCGCTTACAACGCTCTATAACAGACGGCATATTATGCATGAGCTGGAAAGGTCTTTCGAACGTTTCAAACGCTATGGAACGAATATCAGTGTACTTATGCTTGATATTGATCATTTTAAACAGTTTAATGATACCTATGGACATGGCGTAGGGGATCTGGTGTTGGTTGAATTAGCTAAATACCTCAAAAAAGCGATTAGGAAACTAGATGTTGCTGGCCGTCTCGGTGGCGAAGAATTTTTAATTATTATGCCGGACTCATCTGTTCAACAAGTTAAGGACGTGGCTTTACGATTAATAAAAGGGCTGAGTGAATTGAAAGTTTCTACTTCAGAAGGAGAACTTTCATTTACGGTGAGTGGTGGATTGAGTGAAATAATGAAGGAAGATCTTTGTGTAGATAATCTGTTAAAACGGGCTGATCAGGCACTCTATTTTTCGAAAGAGAATGGACGTAATCAGGTAAATATTTCCAAATGAAAAAATAAGAGAAGAGAAAAGAGTAAAAAAATATGCGTGACAAGCAGATCTTTATTTTAGGCATTAATAAACGCGAGAGCGCCGTCAGGATAAGATGTTTGGCTATAAAGCAAGAATGGTTACAGTGGTAATAAACAGAGCGGGTTAGGGACGTTTCATCAGTTTTCTGTTTATATCTGTAGCGGCTGTTAAAGTGAAATTTCCGATGATCGAGCCTGATACCTTGAATTCCCAATATACGGCGCCAATACTTCAGTACTGGCGCAATCTTTATTATTTTAGCTCGCCAGCATTCAAAGTGATGCTATTGATAATAACAGCTTGAACAGGTTTATCTGCGCCACCCGTTTTAACATTAGCAATCTTATCAACCACATCCATACCCAAGGTAACTCTACCAAATACGGCATAACCCCATCTACTGCCTTGCGCATCTAAAAACGCGTTATCCTTATGGTTTATAAAAAATTGGCGAGTTGCTGAATGCGGCTGATTTGTTCTTGCCATTGCAATAGTACCGCGTTCATTACTTAAGCCATTTTTAGATTCATTTTCAATAGGTGATAATGAGGTGGCTTTAGTACCTGAATCTTTAAAACCTCCACCTTGGATCATAAAACTATTAATAACCCGGTGGAAGGTGGTTTTGTTAAAACCATCTTTTTCTACATAAGCTAAAAAGTTAGCCACAGTTTTTGGTGCTTGAGTAGGTAAAAGTTCGATGACGATTCTCCCTTTAGATGTATCCATCACAACGGTCGGGTTTGTTGCTGCAAAAGTAGATGCACTAATTAAAAGTAGAAAAAAAGATAATAGCTGTTTCATTGGGTAATTCCTTAATATATGAATGATTTTAAAGTTGCTGCAGTTTAGCGTTAAGCTCAGGATCTTGAATTATTTCATTTAATAATTGTGATAACTGATCATTTAATTGCTCTGTTACTTGTTTGCTATCAGCTGTAAAAACGCCCTCTTGGTTAAAGCGAGACTTAAATGTTTTGCTAAATATTGTGTTTTCAGAACTCAGCTTTACTTTAATTACTATTTTTGAATTGATGTTGTGAGTAAGAGTGTTTTGCTCAACTTTTGCTAGCAGCTTAATAAGTTGGATATCTATTTTATCTTCGCTATCTGCTTTAAAAGTTAAGCCTTGCTTTATCCATTGCTTATGTAAAACATTTTCAATAATTAAGCGACTGCTCTGTGACTCATTAATAAGCGTGGCCGCATTATCGCCATCTGTTATTTCAATAAGGTAATGTGCAATACGTTGATCTTGGCTGCTAATATTCCAGATTAATTTGCTCTGCAACAGTTTTCCGGTTTGATTAAGTGATAATTCAGGCTGAAGTTGTACACTTGCGGGGGAAGTACTGCACGCGGCTAATAAAACAGCGCTAATAATTAATAGTGCATTGTGAGCACTTTTTAACAATAAATGAATCACGATTGTTTTCCTTTAGGTAGATAGTGGTAAAGATCATAACAAATAAATTTGCTTTGTCTTTTTATTTACTTAACAGATATGAATGATTTTTGAGCGTTAGAAATATTAAAGGTTAAATAG
>NZ_CEZLMY010000003.1:13535-65985 GCF_983033635.1 Psychromonas sp.
TTGTTACTCCTGTTTATATGTTTTTTGTGTTTTCGTACAAAACATGATCAAGTCACAAATATTTGTTTTGGGGAGGATCTTGCAATATTTACTAACAACGCACTGTAAAGCCGATGGTTTCTGGCTTCAACGTGGTTATCCACTTTTTCTGTGGATAACTCTGTGGGGACTTTTATTAAAACTGCCTGTAAGCCTGATTATCACTTAGTTTGTTTCATATTGTTGTAAAAATAAGCAAAACACAAACACCATTAAAAACAGTGTGTTAGCAATGTCAAGAGTGTTTGTTTAGGTTTTATTTGATTATTTTTTTTGAATATTTATTTATTTGGAAGTCAACTATTTTCTGTGAATTATTTAAATTTAAATTTCAATAAATTAATTGACAATTGAAAAATAAGTGAGGTTTTTATTGTTCGTTTTATAAACGTCAGATAAACGCTGTTTTTAATAAAAGATTCTTATGAGCATTATAAAACCTTGTTTGATCTTATTACATCCGAGAATGAAAGTAGAAAAAAGGGCCTGTTATTCACTTGTTAAGTTGTTAAAAGGCGCTACTGATGTAAATATTCATATTAAACCTCTATTTCCAGCTGATTTCTTTTTGTGGAAAGAAACAGGGCAAAGTAAATGGTCGTGGCTATAAGATCTTTAGTGTTAAACTGCCAGCTATAAACAAAATTATTGTCGATTTTACCCGTTAGATATTCAACTTCATGCCTAGAATCTGCTCACCTCCCGACTTGCTGATTTTTGCGTAATGATTGCTAATGGGTGTAAGTATTGAGGTTATTATGAAAAAACAGTTTCAATTATCATCGCCATTTTTACCTGCGGGCGATCAACCGCAAGCTATTGAAAAATTAGTTGATGGTATTGAATCCGGGCTGGCTTTTCAAACTTTGTTGGGGGTCACCGGCTCTGGTAAAACCTTCACCCTGGCAAATACTATTGCTCAGTTAAACCGTCCTACACTCATTCTTGCGCCCAATAAAACATTAGCCGCACAACTGTATGGTGAAATGAAAGAATTTTTTCCTAATAATGCCGTTGAATACTTTGTTTCCTATTATGATTATTATCAGCCGGAAGCGTATGTGCCAAGTTCCGATTCGTTTATAGAAAAAGATGCCGCAGTGAATGCGCATATTGAACAGATGCGTCTGTCAGCTACCAAAGCACTACTGGAGCGTGAAGATGTAGTATTAGTGGCATCTGTGTCTGCTATATACGGCTTAGGTGATCCTGATGCCTATTTAAAGATGATGTTACACCTAACGGTCGGGGAGATAATTTCCAGTCGGGAAATTCTGCAACGTTTGGTGGATCTGCAATATAGCCGTAATGAAACCGAGCTGAGCCGGGGCACTTTTAGGGTGCGCGGTGAAGTGATTGATATATTTCCCGCCGATTCTGAAAAAGAAGCACTGCGCATTGAGCTGTTTGACGATGAAGTGGAAAAGATCTCTGTTTTTGATCCCTTAACGGGTCAGCAGCTTGATAAACTTACCCGAGTCACTGTCTACCCAAAAACCCACTATGTCACGCCACGAGAGCAAATTTTAAAAGCGGTCGATGCTATTAAAGAAGAGCTTAATGAGCGAAAAAAAGAGTTTCTAGCCGAAAATAAATTAATTGAAGAGCAACGTATTTCGCAGCGCACCCTATACGATATAGAGATGATGAATGAGTTGGGCTATTGCTCGGGTATTGAAAACTACTCGCGTTATCTTTCTGGGCGTGGGCAAGGTGATGCACCACCTACCCTGTTTGATTATCTGCCTAAAAATGGTCTGCTGATAATTGATGAAAGCCACGTGACCGTGCCGCAAATTGGCGCGATGTATAAGGGGGATCGGTCACGTAAAGAAAATCTGGTGAATTATGGTTTTCGTTTGCCATCAGCTTTAGATAATCGTCCTTTAAAATTTGCAGAGTTTGAGGCACTTGCGCCACAAACGATTTATACATCAGCAACACCAAGTGATTATGAAATTGAAAAATCACAAGGTGAAATTGTCCGCCAGGTGATTCGTCCAACGGGGTTGCTGGATCCTGAAATAGAAGTACGACCTGTTAATACGCAGGTTGACGATCTGCTTTCTGAAATTAATTTACGCATTCCGCTTAAAGAACGTGTTTTGGTAACAACTTTAACCAAAAGAATGGCGGAAGATCTCACTGATTACCTTAATGATCATGGCATTAAAGTGCGTTATTTACACTCCGATGTGGATACGGTTGAACGTGTCGAAATTATACGCGATCTGCGTTTGGGTATCTTTGATGTGTTAATTGGCATCAACTTACTACGTGAGGGCTTGGATATTCCAGAAGTCTCACTAGTGGCAATATTAGATGCCGATAAAGAGGGCTTTTTACGCTCGGAGCGTTCACTTATTCAAACCATGGGCCGCGCTGCGCGTAATTTAAAAGGTAAAGCGATTTTATATGCGGGCAGGATCACAGCTTCGATGCAAAAGGCGATCAAAGTGACAGAAGATCGGCGTATTTTGCAGGATCAATTCAATAAAGAAAATGGCATTATCCCGCAAGGGCTAAGCAAGCAAGTTAGTGATGTGATGCAACTCGGTCAACGTAACCTTAAAAAAGGCAATTTAAAACAAGATAAGGTCGCCGAATATAAAGCCAATTATCATGCTTCCAGCGAACAAGAGATACTTAAACAGATAGCTAAATTGGAAAAGCAGATGTTTGCTTTTGCTAAAGATTTAGAGTTTGAAAAAGCCGCACAGCTCAGAGATGAAGTATCAAACTTACATGAGCAGCTGGTGACTATGGGGTAGTTGAATAAAAATGCGAGCAGACTATTTGCTCGCATAATGCTCCCTCGCCATTTAAAGAGAACGATTTCGCTATCAAATAACCTGAAAACTCTCTGCTTCCAGCATTTTAATCAAAGAGATTAACGGTAACCCAATCAAACTATTAGGATCTTTTCCCTCTAATTGCTCAAATAAACTGATACCGTAACCTTCACTTTTAAAGCTTCCGGCGCAATTGTAAGGTTGCTCTTTGTGTAAATAATGAGTGATCATTTGCTCAGAAAGTTCACGGAAGTGAACAACATAGGGTTCAACTAAGGAGTGTATAGCGCCTGTTTTGCTGTTAACTAAGGCTAACCCTGTATAAAAGGTAATCCTTTTACCACTGGCGGCCTTTAGCTGTTTAAATGCATTTTCAAAATCCCCTGGTTTACCAAGGATTTCACCGTTATTGACACACACCTGATCAGAGCCAATAATCAACGCATTATCGTATGACGGACAAATTGCCTGCGCTTTCGTGATTGCTAAACGTTCGACCAATTCAATAGCGGTTTCATCTTTAAATGGCGTTTCATCTACGTTTGGTTTCTCGGTAAAAAACTGTAGATGCAGCTTCTCTAATAGCTGTTTTCGAAAAGGAGATGTGGATGCTAAAACAAGCTGTTGTGACATAATTGGCTCTGTGATTATTGAATAATTACCTTATTTTATGGTCTGAAAAATAATAAAGCGATAACTTAATAAAAAAAGTCGGTTTTTTATTTAACGTTTTTTTGAATATAGCAGCTAACGGCTCCCTGTTTTCTGCTTGGAAAAATAAGAAAACGTTTATTTAATAAAAAAGTCGTTATTTCTTTGACTATGTTGACAGCTATCTATATTATTCGCGCCCATGCAAAAGGTTAAATTACCGATTAGCGTTGATCCTGTTCGCGCTGCGCAAAAGCGATTGGAGCTAGAAGCCCTAATTCCAAAAGAGCTTTTGAGTAGGTTAGCAGAGTCAACAATCAGCATTCAGTCTGATATCAACACTGTTTTTTCATTCGATATAGATCGGCAAAAGCTGAGAATATTTCATGGTAAAGCAAATGTTGCAGTAGAGCTTATTTGTCAACGGTGCAATGAGCCTATGCTTTATCAGTGTGAAGCTGAATTTACGTATTGTCCTGTTCATAACCAAGAGCAGGAAAATAAATTACCAGACGCCTATGAACCCATTTACTATGATGAAAATGGAGAGGTAAATCTTCATCAGGTTGTTGAAGACGAACTGATATTGACACTTCCGCAGATTGCAAAACATGCAATTGAAGATTGTCAACAAAGTGAGTACGAAGTTACCTTTGGTGAAATTGATGAAGAAGAACAGCGTCCCAACCCATTTGATGCTCTAGCCAAACTAAAGCACAAGTAACTAGCAGGAATTTTTAACATGGCTGTACAAAAAAGTCGTAAAACTCGTTCAAAACGCGGCATGCGTCGTTCACATGATGCACTAACTGCTCCAGCTCAGCTTACTGTTGATGCTACTTCTGGTGAAACTCATCGTCGTCATCATATGACTGCTGATGGTTTTTACAAGGGCAAAAAAGTAATCGAACTATAAGATTACCTTGCGTAAACTTACGATTGCGCTTGATGCCATGGGGGGCGATCTCGGCCCCCATATTTCCCTTTTAGCCGCTGCCAAATCACTACAGTTATACCCGGAATTATCACTTATTATTGTTGGTGATCGGACTCAACTACTCCCTTTATTGAAAAAACATCAGCTTTTGGATCATGCTCGTTTGAGTTTTATTCATGCGGATAATTTCATTTCCATGGAAGATAATCCTATTCATGCCTTACGTCATGTTTCCGGTTCATCCATGCATATCGCTTTAGATCTTGTTGCTCAAGGACAAGCAGATGCTTGTGTTAGCGCCGGTAATACGGGTGCTTTGATGTTACTTGCAAAACAGGCACTTAAAATGCTCCCTGGGATTTCACGTCCCGCACTGGTATCTGGTCTGCCAAATAATTGTTCTGGTCATACTTACCTTCTTGATTTAGGTGCAAATTTACAGTGTGACAGTGATACTTTGTTTAACTTTGCCATTATGGGCAGTGTACTTTGTGAAAAAGTAGAGCAATTAAAAAGCCCTATAGTTGCGTTACTTAACGTCGGTAAAGAAAATAATAAAGGCAACGATATTATTAAACGTTGTGCGGATCTGCTAAAACAGACAAAACATATAAATTATATTGGTTTTATCGAAGCTAATGAGCTTTTTTCATGCAAGGCCGATGTGATTGTGACCGATGGTTTTAGCGGCAATGTTGCATTAAAAAGTTATGAAGGAATGGGGCGAGTATTTTTAGAGCAATTAGATAAAGCGCTTAACTCAACCCTATATAGCAAATTACTCGGCAAATTATTAAAACCAATTTTACAAAAGCAGCTAAAACATTTGCATCCGGATATGTATAATGGCGCCAGTTTAATTGGTTTACGCGGTATTGTTGTTAAAAGCCATGGGAGTGCAAATGAAGTTGCATTTACCTATGCTATCGAACAAGCAATAAAAGAGATTCAGTGGCAGATTCCGGCAAGCATAGCAAAAAAGTTAGAAACTGTTTTATCAGAGCGAGATTGTTTATCACATGAATAGCAAAATTACAGGTACTGGTAGTTATCTACCTGAAACAGTACGTACAAACGACGATTTAGAAAAAATGGTTGATACCAGTGACGAATGGATCACTACGCGTACAGGTATTAAAGAGCGTCGTATTGCTAATAAGCAAGATACTATTGCCTTTATGGGTAAGGAAGCTGCTTTAAAAGCATTGCAGGCAGCTAATTTAACAGCTGAAGATTTAGATCTAATTATTGTGGCAACAACAAGTAACCACAATGCATTCCCTTCGGCCGCTTGTGAAGTACAAAATTTATTGGGCATTTACAATATTCCAGCATTTGATGTTTCGGCCGCTTGTGCAGGTTTCACCTATGCGTTAAGTGTTGCTGACAATTTTATCAAAGCGGGTAGTGCAAAAAATATCCTGGTTATTGGTGCTGATAGTTTAGCAAATACCTGTGATCCTGCGGATCGTTCAACTATTATCATATTTGGTGATGGTGCAGGCGCTGTTATTGTTAGTGCAACTGAAGAGGAAGGTATTTTATCGACGCATATTAATGCCGATGGCCGCTTTGGTGAGTTACTTAAACTGCCATATGCTGAACGTGGTAATGAGCAGTCTGTCAATAATTCATATTTATCAATGGCAGGTAACGACGTTTTTAAAGTAGCAGTTAAAAAATTAAGCCAGGTTGTAGTTGATACACTGGCAGCAAACAATATAGATAAAGAGCAACTTGATTGGTTAGTACCGCATCAGGCAAATAAACGAATTATTAGCGCAACTGCTAAAAAGCTTGGTATGTCGATGGATCAAGTGATTCTGACACTGGAAAAACATGGTAATACATCAGCAGCTTCTGTACCACTTGCTTTTGATGAAGGTGTTCGCAGCGGCAAAATTAAAGCTGGACAACTGGTCTTATTAGAAGCATTTGGTGGTGGATTTACTTGGGGCAGTGCCCTGGTTCGTATGTAAGTAATTAAAAGATTTATAAATATTAGGAATTAAAAATATGACAAACTTTACTTTTGCCTTTCCAGGGCAAGGCTCGCAAAGTGTAGCTATGTTAGCTGAACTTGCTGAAGCATTTCCGGTTGTTGTAGACACTTATAAAGAAGCAAGTGAAGCATTAGGTTATGATTTATGGGAACTTGTTCAACAAGGTCCAAGCGACGCTTTAAACCAAACAGATAAAACGCAACCTGCTTTATTAACAGCATCTGTTGCTATCTGGCGCGTTTGGGCACAGCAGGGCGGTGAAAAACCGTCTGTGATCGCAGGTCATAGTTTAGGTGAGTACTCTGCATTAGTTTGTGCGGGTGTAATTGATTTTAAAGATGCGCTAAAACTCGTTGAGTTGCGCGGTCAGTTAATGCAGCAAGCCGTTCCTGCGGGTACTGGTGCAATGTCTGCAATTATCGGTTTAGATAACGATAAAATTGCGCAGTGTTGTTTACAAGCTGAACAAGGACAAGTTGTTTCTCCTGTTAACTTTAACTCTCCTGGTCAAGTTGTTATAGCAGGTAATAAAGAAGCTGTAGAGCGTGCTGGTGTTTTACTGAAAGAAGCGGGTGCTAAACGTGTATTACCGTTACCAGTAAGCGTTCCTTCTCATTGTGCATTAATGAAACCTGCAGCTGAAAAATTAGCGATTGCATTACAAGATATCGAATTTAAAACACCTGAAATTGCAGTGATTAATAATGTTGATGTAATTGCTGAAACAGACGTAGATAAAATTAAAGATGCGCTTGTACGTCAACTATTTTGTCCTGTTCGCTGGACGGAGATTGTTGAAAAGATGGCAGCAGACGGTATCACATTACAAGTTGAAGCTGGCCCAGGTAAAGTATTAAGTGGTTTAGTTCGTCGTATCGATAAAAGCTTCACTGCACATTTTATTAATGACAGTGCCAGCTTAGAAAATTCATTAATTGCAGTTAAAGGGGAATAATCATGAGCATGCAAGATAAAGTAGTATTAATAACTGGTGCAAGCCGTGGTATTGGTCGTGCAATTGCAGAAAACTTTGTTGCATTAGGCGCAACCGTTTTAGGAACAGCGACAAGTGAAAACGGCGCAAATGCGATCAGTGAGTACCTTGGTGATGCCGGTAAAGGTTTTGTTTTAAACGTAACTGAAACAGATTCAATCACAAAACTTTTTGCCGATATTAAAGCACAATACGGTGTGGTAGATGTATTAGTAAATAACGCCGGTATTACACGCGATAACTTATTAATGCGTATGAAGGATGATGAGTGGAATGACATCATTGATACTAACCTGACGCCAATTTTCAAAATGAGTAAAGCAGCGCTTCGTCCTATGATGAAAAAACGTGCAGGTCGTATTATAAACGTTGGTTCAGTTGTAGGGACTATGGGTAATGCGGGTCAAACTAACTACGCAGCAGCAAAAGCGGGCGTAATTGGTTTTACTAAATCATTAGCACGTGAAGTTGCAAGCCGTGGTATTACGGTTAATACTGTAGCACCTGGTTTTATTGAAACTGATATGACTAAAGCATTAACTGATGAGCAGCGTGCATCTACATTGTCTGCAGTTCCAGCCGGTCGTTTAGGGGATCCTAAAGAGATTGCTGCAACAGTTGCATTTTTAGCCTCAGAAGGCGCAGCTTACATTAATGGTGAGACTATTCACGTTAATGGTGGCATGTACATGGTCTAAGTTAGGCTGTTGTAAAAAAGAAAAAATAGTTGGAATTTAATGTTTTATTGATTAAAATCCCAATGTAACTGGTCTAACCAGTGATAGAATACTTGAATATTAAGCGCGATAGAATAAACTACCGCCATTAATTAACGCAAAAGCGTATCCACAAAGGAAAACAAAAATGAGCAATATCGAAGAACGCGTAAAAAACATCATCGTTGAGCAACTTGGTGTTCAACTAGACGAAGTTGTAAACAAAGCTTCTTTCGTTGACGATCTAGGTGCTGATTCTTTAGATACAGTTGAACTTGTAATGGCTCTTGAAGAAGAGTTCGATACAGAAATCCCTGATGAAGAAGCAGAGAAAATTACTACTGTTCAATCAGCGATCGATTACGTTGTAAACAACGGTTAATCATTCATTTTTGAATGATAAATAAATTTTAAAGGCGGTCTTCTGACCGCCTTTTGTGTTTTATGAAATAAGATAATGAGTAGATTAACTTAATCCCCACTGAGTTATAAAAGATCTATTAATAGCCAAGCAGTTTGGCTGTGCTGGTGAGTATTTATTTAATCTAATTAGGTAGTTAGGAGAAGTTATAGTGTCAAAGCGTAGAGTTGTAATCACTGGTTTAGGTATGTTATCACCAGTAGGTAATTCAGTTGAAGAATCGTGGAAAGCGGTTCAAGCCGGTCAAAGTGGTATCTCCAATATTGAACATTTTGATACTGAAAAATTTGCTTGTAAATTTGCTGGTTTAGTAAAAGATTTTAATGTTGAAGATTACATGCCTAAAAAAGAGGCGCGTAAAATGGACGTATTTATTCAATATGGAGTTGCAGCTGCAGAACAAGCTTTCCAAGATTCAGGTTTAGTGGTGACAGATGAAAATGCAGAGCGTATCGGTGTTGCAATTGGATCTGGTATTGGTGGTATTACCACGATTGAAACGAATGTACGTAACTTTGAAAAAAGTGGACCGCGTAAAATTAGTCCCTTCTTTGTACCTGCAACTATTATCAATATGATCTCTGGTCATGTATCAATTAATAAAGGCCTAAAAGGTCCAAATATTGCGATCACTACAGCATGTACAACAGGTACGCACAGCATAGGTATGGCTGCTCGTATGATTCAATACGGTGATGCAGATGTCATGTTTGCCGGTGGTGCTGAAAAAGCATCAAGTGAACTGAGCATGGGCGGATTTGCTTCAGCACGTGCACTGTCTACACGTAATGACTCTCCACAAACAGCAAGCCGTCCTTGGGATGAATCTCGTGACGGTTTTGTGCTTGGTGACGGCTCTGGTGTGGTCGTGCTTGAAGAGTATGAACATGCTAAAGCACGTGGCGCAAAAATCTATGCTGAATTTGTCGGTTTTGGTATGAGCGGTGATGCCTACCATATGACGTCACCACCAGAAAGCGGTGCTGGCGCAGCATTATCAATGAAAAATGCCATTAAAGATGCAAAAATTGATGCGGCTGATATTCAATATATTAACGCCCATGGTACATCAACACCTGCTGGTGATATTGCTGAAACACAAGCTGTAAAAGGAATTTGGGCGGATGCGGCAAAAGATGTGATGATGAGCTCTACTAAGTCAATGACAGGTCACCTGTTAGGTGCGGCCGGCGCAATTGAAGCTATTTTCAGTGTATTAGCACTGCGCGATCAAGTGGCTCCACCGACAATTAATTTAGAAAACCCAAGTGAAGGTTGTGATTTAGATTACGTTACAGATGGCAAAGCCCGTCCTGCTAATATCGAATACGCACTGTCTAACTCATTTGGTTTTGGCGGTACAAACGGTACATTAATCTTTAAACGTATCTAGTTTTTTAAAATCAAGTTAGAATAAAAACCCGATTATCAGATCGGGTTTTTTTATGGCTTAAAGAAAATTAAATATGCTAATTAATGGAATAAAATCAACAACAATTGCAGCGACCGATCGTGGTTTAGCTTATGGAGATGGCCTGTTTTCAACCGTAAAAATTGAACATGGTATGGTGCAGTTATGGGACTATCACCTGCAACGACTACAACTCGGTGCACAAAGCTTGTTTTTTCCCGATATTGATTGGCTATTATTAACAAATGAAGTTGAATCATTAGCACAGAGTTTAGTAAAAGAGCCAGAAGCTGTGATCAAAATTATTTTAACGCGTGGCACTGGCGGTCGCGGATACAGCATAAAAGAGTGTGATTCCCCGTTACGAATTTTATCAACTTATGCTTTCCCGAGTTTTTATAAACAGTGGCAAAACGAGGGAATTAAAGTGGTTTTGTGCCAGCAGAGGCTGGCTATTAATCCGCAATTAGCGGGGTTAAAAACATTAAACCGTTTGGAACAAGTTTTAATAAAGCATGAGTTAGAAAACAAGCAAGCAGTTGAAGGTATTGTTTGTGATAATAACGGTTATGTTATTGAAGCGTGCAGTGCAAATATTTTTATCTACTTAGATAATCACTGGCTGACACCTAAACTTGATGGTTGTGGTGTGGCGGGGGTAAAACGCAGGCAAGTGATGGAATTAGCAGAAAAAGCTGGAATAGCAATCACTGAAGTTAGGATAAAAGCTGATGATCTGTTCAATGCACAAGCTGTTTGCTTAACTAATGCATTGATGGGCTTAGTACCAGTAAAACAATTTCAGTCGCATATTTATCCAATATCCAGTTTTTCTTTTATTCACACATTACAATCACTATTACAAGAAGGGGAGCTGTAAAATGGCGATTAAAAAAATCACGATGGCGATACTGTTTGTATTAACTTTGCTATTTACTGGCATTTTTATCGCACAGCAAAAAATAGAAAATTATTTAACTATCCCGCGCATTGATAAAACCATGTTATTTACACTAAATGCCGGCAGTAATTTTTCTCGCTTAGGTAATCAACTTGTTGAGCTGTCAATTGTCAATGATCTCACTTGGTGGAAAGCGGTTGCAAAACTGCATCCTGAATTAACTAAAATAAAATCAGGCACTTACCAGTTTCAAGAAGGTTCTAATCTGCAGGATATTTTAACGATTTTAAATAAAGGTATTGAACATCAGTTTAAGGTGACCTTTATTGAAGGCAGCACATTTAAAGAGTGGTTAACTATATTAAGTGATGCGCAAGCACTTGCACCTTTACAGAAAAGCGAAAAAGAGATCTTGCAGCAGCTTGGCAGTCAGCATAATAAACTAGAAGGTTTGTTATTTCCTGAAACTTATTATTACCATGCGCAGATGAGTGCATTTAAGCTTATTGAGAAAGCTTATTTACATCAGTTACAAGTGTTGGATAAATTATGGGCGGAACGTGATAAAAATCTGCCATTAAAAACGCCATATGAAGCGTTAATTTTGGCTTCAATTATCGAAAAAGAGAGTGGCTTATCTGCCGATCGTGACAAAATATCTTCTGTATTTGTTAATCGTTTACGAAGAGGAATGCGTTTGCAAACCGACCCAACTGTTATTTATGGAATGGGTGAACGTTATAACGGGCGTATTCGCAGTAAGGACCTTCGCGAGAAAACAGCTTACAATACTTACCAAATTAATGGCCTGCCGCCAACGCCTATTGCCATGCCAAGTGAGGCCGCGTTGTATGCAAGCCTGCATCCAGCAAAAAGTAAATATTTATATTTTGTCAGTAAAGGTGATGGTACCTCTTATTTCTCTAAGAGCTTAAAGGAGCACAATCGCGCGGTTCAAAAATATATTTTAGGAAAGTAACAAGTGTACTATTCAGTAACGTTACATTAAAAAGTCAGTGCGACTGACTTTTTAATGAACGGTGACGTTATCGAATTAAATGGGTAAATTGTGGCATTAACTCAATGTTTTCTTGTACCATCTCTTGTAATGCCTGATCGAGAATTGAACCTGTAATGACCAGTGGATTTAAAATAAGCGCACGCTTCGCTTTATTAAGATCCCCGCTAACCGCCGCCTCCACGGTCAGTGTTTCAAACTCTTTCATCAGCTGCAGCAGACGCAGTGTATCAGAGGGGAATGGTGCCACATTCAGCGGCAGCGGGCCGCTCTTAGTGATTATTGAACTCACTTCAACTACACAGTCATCAGGCAGGCCGTTAATGGTGCCGTTGTTGCGTGTATTAACATGCATAATGGTACGTTTGTCATTATAAATTGAACTCATTAATTCACAGGCCGCTTCCGAGTAATACTGGCCGCCGCGTTTTTCTAACTCTTTAGGTTTAGTATTGAGCTGCGGATCACTATAAATATCAAACAGGCGTTTCTCCATTGCTTTTACTACTTCACCGCGTGTGCCTTCGCCGTTTGCCTCAAAGACTTCCTGGTCCATAATATCCTGGCTCATGTAGTAGTAACGTAAATAAGCACAGGGGATCATACCCATGTTTTTTAATAACTCAGCAGGCCAGGCAAAAGCAGGGATGTTTTTCGGCACCAGCGTATCATTACCGGCAAGAATCTGTTCAACAATTTCATCAAGCTGGTTTTTGCCGTTATGCAGAATTTGACGGGCCCAGATAAAGTGATTGATACCGGCAACCTGCATAATAATATCTTTCTCCCTGCAGTTAAGCATCTCAGCAATCCCTTTCTGCATAATAACCGGAACATTACATAACCCAACCGCTTTAACCTTAGTATGCTTTAACACCGCTTCGGTCACCATTCCTGATGGATTGGTGAAATTAAGCAGCCATGCATCCGGGCATAATTCTTCGATCTCTTTACAGATTTCAAGTGTGATCGGAATTGTGCGGCATGCATTGGCAAAACCACCCAGGCCGTTTGTCTCCTGCCCGATCATGCCGTATTTAAGCGAGATACGTTCATCGCTGATACGTGCATCAAGGCAGCCGGCACGGAACTGCGAACAGACAAAGTCGGCACCTTTTAATGCCGGGCGACGATCTAAAGTGACCTCTACCTGTATATCCAGACCTTCCTTTTTAATCATGCGTCGGGCTAATGCTGCAATGATATTAACTTTTTCTTTACCCTCTTCGATATCAACCAGCCATAACTGCTCAATAGGCAGCTGTTCCTTTCTTTTTAACAGTCCTTCAATCAGCTCCGGGGTATAGCTGGAGCCTGCACCAATAACTGTAATTTTTAAGCCGTTTTTCATTATAATCTCCTGATTGTTTAAAATATATTTAGGCCTATTAAATGCTCAATAAAGTTGACAGACAAACGAAATAAAAAATACTATCTATTAAAAATTTTAATGTATAAGAAGTCTATTCTTCTTAGAGGCAGAGATTCCTGCATTTTCAATAATCATGGCTATAACGGAGGCGGTATGGATAATAAACAGGCATTACTCGCTAATATGCATACATTCAGTGTGGTGGCGCGCTTTCTTAGTTTTACTAAAGCGGGGGAAGAGTTGTGCTTAACGCAGGGGGCGGTGAGTCATCGCATTAAAAACTTGGAGAAACAACTTGGATTTTCACTGTTTGTGCGCCTCACTCGTCGTTTAGAGTTGACCTCGGAAGGTGAGCGTTTATTAGCTACATTAAATCACTCGTTCGCAGAAATTTTTTCTGAGCTGGAAGATATACGTTTTAATGAGCTACGTGGTGAATTATATATCGGGGCTTCACCGACTTTTGCATTAGCCTGGTTGATGCCTAGATTGCCAAGTTTTCAAAAACTGTACCCGAACTTGAATGTTAAAATCAGGATAAAAGCGAGCAAGCTCGATTTCAAGCATGAACCTGTCGATTTGGCGATCTATTATGGTAATGAAGAGCACCCTGATTTACATTGTCAGCGCTTGTTTTCTGAAAGATTAGTACCCGTTTGTACGTCTGAATACGCTATGCAGTTTGCATTAGCGGATGATATTAAAAAATTAAAGGATGTGACATTTATCCACTGTATTGAATCACTTGAAACTATCTCTCCGACTCATGAATGGTCTACTTGGCTAAAAGCAAATTCAGTCGATTTA
Organism: Psychromonas sp.; assembly: GCF_983033635.1. Classification (NCBI taxonomy): domain Bacteria; kingdom Pseudomonadati; phylum Pseudomonadota; class Gammaproteobacteria; order Alteromonadales; family Psychromonadaceae; genus Psychromonas; species Psychromonas sp. Next base: position 27,598 of record NZ_CEZLMY010000003.1, read on the forward strand.
GATAGCGAGCATAGACAATATCAGTTTAATCATTGTGAAATGGCAATAGTAGCTGCCAGGCAGGGAATGGGAGTTGCCATGGGACGTGCTGAGCTTATTCAGACGCATATTGATTCAGGAGAATTAATTACTCCTTTTGCCTCTGTTGATGCGGGTCTTGGTTATGATCTTATCTGTTCTAAAGGACAAGAGATCAGGCCGAAATATCAGGCATTTTTAAATTGGATTTCAGAGCAGAATAAATAGCGGCAGAGCATAAGGCTTGCATTAGTTAATATGATTGTTATTCTCCCCGGTAATTTAAAATAGTATAATCGCGCCGTTCAAAATATTTTAGGAAAGTAACTATATGTCGGTTTCAAAAGAGTCTGCTTCGCAAAAGTTATCTAACAAATTTATTGTTATCGAAGGCCTGGAAGGGGCTGGTAAAAGTACCGCTATCTCTTATATCGGTGAATGGTTGGCACTAATGAATATGCCTGCTGAAAATATTGTTTATACACGTGAACCTGGTGGCACAGAGCTTGCTGAAAAAATGCGCGATATTGTCAAAATGGAAGTGCAGGGCGAAACGCTGGAAGATAAAGCTGAACTGTTATTGTTGTATGCCGCGCGCGTGCAGTTGGTCGAACATAAAATTAAACCTGCTTTAGCAAATGACTGTATTGTTGTTGGTGATCGTCATAACTACTCATCTCTGGCGTATCAAGGCGGCGGCCGTGGCATTGATCTGCAACTGATTGAAGATATTAAACAGCTTGCATTAGGGGACTTTAAGGCCGATTTAACACTGTATTTAGATGTTGAACCTGAGCTTGGTTTAAGCCGTGCAAGAGGCCGGGGAGAACTTGATCGTATTGAGCGCCAAGCTATCGATTTTTTCCAGCGTACACGCAGTGTTTTTCTTTCATTGGTTGAAGACGATAAAAACGCTTTCACCATTGATGCCGGTCAAACACCTGAGTTAGTTAAAAAAGCTATTTTTATACAATTAGATAAATGGTTAGCGAGTCTTACTTGATATGAGTTTAGATGCAACGAATCAATTTGAATCTGTTTCAACACCCTGGCTAACACCTGTATTTGCACAGTTATTAGAAACCTACCAGGCAGGGCGGCTTGCCCATGGGGTATTGTTTACCGGCAGTGCGGGTATTGGAAAATTTAAACTGGCGAAAAATATTGCACAGTATCTGCTTTGTAGCAGCAAGCAAGCAGACGGGGCATGCCGGCAATGCCACTCTTGTAAGCTCTTTTTAGCGCATAACCATTTAGATTTTCATCTGCTAGAAAATGAAACGGATAAATCGATCGGTATTGAACAGGTAAGAAGTTTAATAGCAACACTTAATGAGCGACCACATCTCGGTGATAATAAAGTTGTTATTATAAAAAATGCTCAACTATTAACTATTCCCGCCGCTAATGCGCTGCTGAAAACTTTAGAAGAGCCACAAGGTAACAGTTATCTTATTTTACTGGCGCGCACTCATCATCAGCTGATGCCTACATTACTGAGCCGTGTGCAACAGACACATCTGCATACACCTGAAGATAGCCAGTTATTAGCATGGCTCGCTGAGTTAGGTTTTTTTGTTGAAGATAAAGGGCTTTTGCGCTTATTTCAAAACAGTCCGTTAGCATTATTAAATCACCTGCAAAGTGTACAGCAAGCAAGCGCAATCGATGAACGCAGAAACTGCGTGGAAGGGCTGTTCTCAGTGCTTAATCAGCCTGAAACACTGTTTACTTTTAGCCAGTTTTTAGCCGAATCTGCGGAGCAGCGTTTACAGCTGTTATTTCATCTGCTTCATGATCTGCATAAGTTAAAGCTGTCAGAAAGTGTAATGAATAAGGATGCTGTTTACAGTTTTGCTTTGCCGCAGCTGCAGATCTGGCAGTCACAGATTACGCTGAAGAGTCTGCGTTATTTAAGCTCTGAGTTATTACAAACACGAAAATTATTAGTTGACCATTCTGGGTTGAAAAAAGAATTATTAATCAATGCATTATTGATAAAAATAAAAAATGAATTTAAGGAAATAGCAGTATGTTAGTCGACTCTCATTGTCACCTTGACGGCTTGGATTATAAAAAAAGGCATAAAGATTTAGCCGATGTGGTTAGCAAAGCACAAGAAAAGGGGATTAATTATCTGCTCAGTGTCTGTGTCGAAGTAAAAAAATACCCGGCAATGGCGGAATTGATCGCACCCTTCCCGCAAATATTCTGTTCGGCCGGCATGCATCCTTTACATCAGGATGAGGTGGTTGATGAGGCGCTGTTACTTGAATATGCGAGCCAAGAAAAAGTTGTCGCACTTGGTGAAACAGGATTAGATTTTTTCTACTCTCCTGACAATAAAGCTGAGCAGATAGCCTCTTTCCGCGCACAAATTCGCGTTGCTAAACAGGTTAATAAGCCATTGATTGTGCATACGCGTGATGCCCGACAAGAGACATTAGACATTCTGCGTGAAGAAGGTGCTGAGCAAGTGGGCGGTGTTTTACACTGTTTCACTGAATCATTAGAAATGGCACAAGCGGCGATGGAGATGGGGTTTTATATATCAGCTTCAGGTATTGTCACTTTTAAAAACGCGAAAGAGCTGCAAGCTGTGATTAAAGCAATCCCGCTGGATCGTTTGTTAGTTGAAACAGATTCACCTTATTTAGCCCCTGTGCCACATCGCGGTCAGGAAAATGAGCCGGCTTATACGTGTGATGTAGCCAAGTTTGTCGCTAATTTAAAGGGAGTGTCGTTAGAGGAGTTGGCTCACGTAACCACAGATAACTTCTTTAAATTATTTACCAGCGCTAAGCGTTAATTGACCTCACTTAGTCCATTTTAATTAACTTAGGGTTGAAAAAAGGTTGGCTGCCCATCCTTTTCCCTTTTAAAGGAGTTTCATTGACGTAATTCTTATTTTAAGACAAAGATAAATTAAGTATTTACATGTAGTTTATTTTTATGAAACAAATAACTTGCAGCAATTACATGATTAATAGAGAATAAATTTACACGTGAATTATTACATTGATCATTCACCATTATTTATTTGTTAGTGTGCTCACTTGATAGCCTGTTGTTAGCAAAAAATAAATTTAATAATATATTTGTAGAGGATTTAAGTTGGCCACGATTAAAGATGTTTCCGAACTTGCGCAAATTTCTCAAGCAACAGTTTCACGAGTCATAAATAACCATCCTAGTGTCACAGAAAAAACTAGAGAAAAGGTGTTTAAGGCGATTAAGGAGTTAGGTTACAAGCCGAACTCATCTGCACAATCCCTTGCTTCCAATCGTTCGAATAGTATTGGCATGCTTGTTGATATTCTAGCAGGGCCTTACTTTTCTACATTGATGAGCGGAGCTGAAGAGACTGCTCGGAATGATAATTTTCATTTAATCACGACCAGTGGAAAACTATCAAGGGAAGGTGAGCTTGATGCCATTAGTTTCCTGAAATCGAAGCAGGTTGACGGCCTTCTTATACATACTGGTAAGTTATTAGATGATGATATACTTAAAATAGTCCGTGAAATTCCTGCTACCGTTCTTCTTAACCATTATATTCCTGAAATTGCTGAAAACTGCATCGGTTTGGATGATGAATTAGGTGGTTACCTTGCAACTAAACATTTACTTGAAAATGGCCATACAAAGATAGGCTGTATTACCGGTCAAATGGATAAACAAGTCAGTCGAAATAGGTTTCAAGGCTACCGCAAGGCATTAATTGAATTTGGTATTCCTTATGATGATAACTTTGTTGTGGAGGGGCGTTTTGATATGCATAATCACCACACTGCGCCAAGAAGATTGCTGGATCGCAACACACCAATTACGGCCATTTTCTGTTTAAACGATCCTATTGCCTGGGGGCTTTATGATGTATTAAATGAGAGAAATATTACTATCGGTGATGATATCTCTGTGATCGGTTTTGACAATAATATGCATGGGCCTCATCTTAACCCAAAACTAACCTCAGTTAATTTCCCAACAGAAGAAATGGGCGCAGAGGCTGTCAAAAAAATACTGTCACTACTCAATAAAACTGATTACCCCGTGCAACATAAGCTAGTACCAGAGGTAGTGATCAGAGATTCGGTTAAGAAAATAAATTAGTCGAAACATTTTGGCGAGATGCGAGCCTTGATCATAAATGCGAGTTACCGATTGATTTTCGGCGTCATATTTTGAGAATCGCATTTCCGTCTTCAATATTTTCATGCAGTAGTGGTTTTCGAACTGAGTGCCTCTCGGGTAGTTAAAGTCGCCATTTATCGAACTGCTGATTTTGCACTTTCAGTAGATGTTATAAAAGTAAAAGGCTGGACAGCCACTTTTATTTGCTAAATAAAGCCAAGGTTCAAGGAATTAATTATCTGTTAGTGTCTGTGCGAAATTGAAAAGTTTCCAGCAATGGCGCAATTGATAGCACAATTCCCGTAAATATTTAGCTTATACGCTATGCCCCCTTTACATCAAGAGCAAGCGGTTGATGAAGCTCTGCTGCTTGAATATGCGCAACATAAAAAAGTTGTCGCACTTGGTGAAACAGGATTAGATTTTTTCTCCTCTCCTGACAATAAAGCGCAGCAGATAGCCTCTTTCCGTGTACAAATTCGCGTTGCTAAACAGGTTAATAAGCCATTGATTGTGGATACGCGTGATGTCGCCAAGTTTGTCGCTAATTTAAAAGGAGTGTCGTTAGAGGAGTTGGCGAAAGTCACTACAGATAACTTCTTTAAATTGTTTGCCCACGCCAAAAAGTAATCTAAGTTGCAAAGGTACACAAAGCGAGTTGCAACTATTTTTAAATCATCCCAAAAAGGAAGAGTAGCCGAAGCTACTCTTAATTTATTTTTGTCCGTAATAGTTGCTCAGCTATAATATATCTATTTAACTAATAGATACCGTGCGTCATTATATTTCATCTGAATTAGTAGCTTTATCCAGTGACGGGTTAGTCGTTGAATATAACTCGGATGATCTAATATCAATCATTTCAAACTGTTTTTTAGCTAAAGCTGCAAGCATATCGCGAGTGACAAGCGTAATTCCTTTATCAGAAACACGAAAGCCGTTTGCTATATCCTGCTCTTTATCATAACCAATGGTTAAGCCTGCTGGGATCTTACATTTACTATCGACAATAACACGGCGTAATTTACAGTGCTGACCAACATCGCTACCGTGCATTAAGACCGATTGCTCAATAACACTGTAAGAGTGTGTATGAACATTTGAGAATAACAATGACTTACGAATTGTTGAACCCGAAATGATACAACCGCAGGAAATCGTTGAGTCAACAGCCATTCCACGACGTTGCTCATTGTCAAAAATAAATTTAGCGGGCGGAAGCTGTTCTTGATATGTATAAATCGGCCAGGATTTATCATACAAATCGAGTTGCGGTTCAGGGGCAACTAGCTCCATATTTGCTTCCCAAAATGAATCTATTGTGCCTACATCTCGCCAATAGGGTTGATTTTCACTATCTGGATCTTTAAAAGAAAAGGCAAAAATATTATGCTTTTCGATGATTGATGGAATAATATCATGGCCAAAATCACGGCTGGAGCCTTCTTTCGTATAATCGCTTAACAGCTGTTCGAATAAAAATTCAGTATTAAAAACATAATTACCCATCGAAGCTAAACACTGCACCGGCTTGCCTGGTATTTCATTGGGCTGTGCTGGTTTTTCACCAAATGCGATAACTTTATTGTCACTGTTTACAGTCATCACACCAAAGCTGCCTGCGGCTTCTTCCGTTGGAACTTCAAGACAACATACTGTCATATCTGCATTGTTTTTTACATGCTCTGCTATCAGAACACCATAATCCATGCGATACACATGATCGCCAGATAAAATCAAAATATATTTAGGACGCTCAGCACGAATAATATCCATGTTTTGAAAAACAGCATCAGCAGTACCCACATACCAGTCATCACTATTACGTTGCGATGCCGGCAGTATTTCCACAAATTCTGATAAATTAGCCTTAAAACTTCCCCAACCGCGGTTAATATGGCGGATTAATGAGTGTGATTTGTATTGAGTTGCAATACCCACGCGTTGAACACCTGAGTTGACACAGTTTGATAATGGAAAGTCGATAATACGGAATTTACCGCCAAAATATACAGCGGGTTTAGCACGCCAATTCGTTAACTCGAACAATCGACTACCGCGACCGCCAGCTAAAATTAATGCATAAGTATTCTTAGTAAGGTTACTAATATGCTTATCATTATCGTGCGACATAAATGAATCTCCATCTGTTTTGAAAATGAAATAGTATTTTCTGTACCTATAAAGGAATAGGATTTTATTTGTGAATGGATAAATAGCCATGTATTTAACAACGGATTGTGAAGTGGTAGACGACAATAAAATATTTATTGGCAACAATGACCAATAAAGAAACAGATCTAATTAAGCGCAGTAAGTAAATCTGAAATTTATCCTTAGTAACTACTAACCCAAAACAGTGCCGTTTCGCTACATTGTTCATTCTAATCTGGCTATCGAGGTTTCACTTGCTAACGTTATTGTGCAGCGTAATTGATTTGTTAATCGGTTATAAAAATTGAATTGTAAATTAAGGTGTTGAAAGTCGTATCTGGCATTAGCGTGCAGTGTTCTGCTTCGGAAAGGAGCAAAGCGACTTAAAAATATTGTTATTTAATCTAACCCATTAATTTTAATCTGCACCATGCAAATGATTTGGATATATTCACCTAATTAGTGAGATCGAGCTTGCATAACTTGAGCGTACAAAAAACAAACTTAAAATATCTAACTAAGCTCAAATAAGTAATTGCAGGTTGATTTACAATCACTTTTTGCATTGTTGTATACATTGGAAAATATCACTTTCAGGTTTCGTTTTTTGCGGAAGGAGTAAAAAATAACACCTCGATTTTCCTGTGATGTGCCATCTGGCTTACGTACCCGGTGTGGTGCAACAGTTGATGTTAGCGACCTTGAAGCGTTAATGCCTTGGTTAGATTGGGCTTATCATCAAGTGAAGTAATTACTAGCTGTAACAAACGTTAGATTCAGCTCTTTTTTCAACGTTAAATACTGGAATTAATATGTTTCAAATTAGAACTTACAATCAAATCGCCAGCATCGGCTTGGATAATTTTAGTCATGATAACTATGAAGTGGCAAGTGCGCTTAATGAGCCTGATGCCATTATTTTACGTAGTTTTAAACTGCATAATGAGCCTTTGGCTGATTCAGTCAAAGCAATTGCTCGCGCAGGGGCTGGGGTTAATAATGTCCCGGTGGAAAAATGCTCGGAGAAGGGCATTGTGGTATTTAATACGCCAGGTGCTAATGCTAACGCAGTTAAAGAGTTGGTACTGTCTGCTATGTTGCTTTGTTCGCGAGATGCGATTGCAGGCATTAACCATTGTCGTGGTTTGGTGGATATCTCTGAACAGGAGATGGGGCCGGCGCTTGAAGAAGCTAAAAAACACTTTAAGGGCCATGAAATTGTTGGCAAAACGCTTGGGGTAATTGGTTTGGGCGCAATTGGTGCGAGTGTCGCCAATATGGGAGTTGATTTGGGGATGAATGTGGTCGGTTTTGATCCCGCTATTTCAATTGAGGCGGCTTGGCGTTTATCCAGCAAAATTGAGAAGATGGAAAACTTGCACTCCTTGATGGCGCGTTGTGATTATATTACCTTGCATGTGCCTGCGATTGATGCCACTCAAAATATGATCAACAGTGATGCATTAGCATATCTTAAACAAGATGCCTGCCTGCTTAACTTTGCCCGTGGTGAAATTACTGATTCAGATGCGGTGATAGCCGCGCTTGATGGTGGTAAGTTGCATCGGTTTGCCACTGATTTCCCTACGCCTGCAATGATTTCACGTAACGATGTGATCCCTATGCCTCATCTTGGCGCAAGTACAGAAGAAGCGGAAGATAATTGCGCGATCATGGCCTGTAATCAATTAATCGATTTTTTAGAAAATGGTAATATTATAAATTCAGTTAATTTTCCTTCCATTAGTCTTGAACGAAGCACTCCTTATCGCATCACTTTTGTAAATGAAAATGTTGCTGGTGTCTTAGGGCATGTTCTAACTGTTTTGGCGGATATGGAAATTAATGTCGCTGATATGATGAATAAAAGTCGTAGCAATATTGCTTATAATATTATTGATCTGGAAAGCGGGGCTTGTGAGGAGCTGTTGGCGGCAATAGGTAAAATTGAACATGTAATTGCTGTTCGTGCGTTGTAAAAACCTCAACTCGGGAATAAGCAAATCGATACAGTGCAGCTACTTTCACCTGTTTCTGCATTAAATCAGCTACCAATAGACAGCTATTGCTACGCTGATTTGCCTTGAACTACACAAAATTATCAACACTGTATGCTATAAAAATTTAACTCCATGATATAAAATAATATTGCGCTTTCATTATCCCGAGCTGAGGTTAAAAAGTAAGTGATAAGGCCCTTGGTTTTATAAACTCGGGCCTGATTTTTAGTTTTCGCATAGTCTGACTTCCAATTGGCCTGTTTTATTGCTAAAAGTTTTGCTTGTTCCGCCTTTTTCCCTGCTTAAACTGAGCGCTTAATTATTGGCATTGATCTAAACAGTTGGGATATATTATCAACTATTAACTAAACTATTTTTTATCTCACTAATCGAGCAAATAATGGAAGTCGAACTACTAGAAATTCAAGATTTTATTAGCCAATACGCCCCTTTTGATCAACTTCCAGAAGAAGCATTACTTGAAGTTGTACAAAGTGTAGAGATCTCTTATTACCGGGCTGATAGCACCATTATTGACTTTGGTGATAAAATTCAAGAACTGTATATGATACGCAGTGGTGTGGTGGAGATATATCGCCGTAATGGTGATCTTTATAATCGCCTCGACCAGGGTAAATTATTCGGGCAAATGGGGTTGCTAACCAGCAATAAAGTGCGTTTTCCTGCCAAAGCAGTAAAAGATACGCTTTTATATTGTATTCCCGAGTCTATCTTTAATGATTTATGTGAGCGTTATGAGGATTTCGCTGATTTTGTTGAGGTCGAAGACAGCACCCGTTTAAAACAAGCGGTAGAAAGTAAAAGTGATGATGCCAATGCGCTGACGACTTCCAAAGTTAAAACACTGCTGACCCGGGAGCCGCTGATACTTGCCAACAGCAGCTCCATTCGGTCTGTTGCGCAAATAATGGCGGAAGAGAATGTCTCCGCAGCACTGATTAATGATCCTGATATAGACGATGAGCAGGGTAACAGTTTCGTTGGTATTATTACTGAACACGACCTCTGTGCTAAAGTAATTGCATCCGGATTAAATGTTGATAATCCCGTTTCACAAGTGATGTCGACCGAGTTGATCTCACTGGATCATAATGCTTATATCTTTGAAGCGATGCTGATTATGCTTCGTTATAATGTTCATCATCTGCCTATCCTTAAAAATAAACAGCCCATTGGTCTGATTGAAGTTTCAGATATTATCCGCTACGAATCGCAGAATAGTTTGTTATTTGTAAGCAGTATTTTCCAGCAGCAAAGCACTGAGGATTTAGTCATTCTTTCTGCGCAGTTAAAAAACTGTTTTGTACGCATGGTTAATGAAGATGCCAATTCGCACATGGTCGGACGTGCTATGTCTGAAATTGGCCGCAGTTTTAAACAGCGTTTATTAGAATTGGCTGAAGAGAAGCTAGGCCCACCTCCTGTCCCTTACTGCTTTTTAGCGCTTGGCTCAATGGCACGAGATGAGCAGCTGATAGTTACCGATCAGGATAATGCAATTATTCTCGATAACAGTTATCAGGTCAGTAAACATGGTGATTATTTTGCGAAATTAGCCAGCTTTGTTTGTGACGGACTGGCGGCGTGCGGTTACCGTTACTGCACCGGTGATATTATGGCAACCAATCCCGAGTATCGTAAAACGCAATCACAGTGGGAAGATTGTTTTACAGACTGGATAGATAATCCCAACCCGCAGGCTTTATTAAACAGCTCGATTTTCTTTGATCTTACAGGTGTATATGGCCGTGTTAAATGGGCTGAGCAGTTAAATGCGTTTATCCTGCGCAGAGCCAAGAAAAATAATCGCTTTTTAGCCTGTTTGGCTCGCAATGCGCTTAACCGTAAACCACCATTGGGATTCTTTAAAGATTTCGTGATGGAAAAAGACGGCCGTCATAATAACTCGATTAATTTAAAGCGTCGTGGTACAGCACCGCTTGCGGATCTTATTCGCGTGCATTCACTCGCCATTGGTTCTCAATCACAAAATTCATTTGACCGCTTAGAAGATATCATCGAAGCAGGCATTCTGCCAAAATCCAAAGGAGCAGATCTGCAGCATGCCATGGAACTTATCTCTCTGGTACGCCTGCGCCATCAGGCATTAGATATTGAGTCGGAAATTGAGCCTGATAATAATATAGAGCCTGAAAAGATGTCTGATTTTGAAAGGCGCAATCTTAAAGATGCCTTTTTAGTTTTGAGCAATGCACAAAACTTTTTAAAATATCGTTACAGTGCCAGCAAACTTTAAAGGTTAATAAATGCATAATTTCACCAATAAAGAGATCTTAAACTGGGCTGCTTTCCTGCAGTTAAAGGCGCGGGAAAGTAAGGATCTGCGTTTGCAGAACTTCTATAACACCGGGACTTATAATGATGAAACTAAATTAAGTGATATTGATTTTGTAGCACTTGATTTTGAAACAACAGGCTTAGACTCAGAGCAAAACAGCATCATCAGTATTGGCCTGGTTCCCTTTAATTTACAACGTGTTTTTTGCAGGAAAGCCAAAAGCTGGTATATCAATCCACAAGATAATTTGAAAGAAGACTCGATTATTATTCATGGTATCACCCACTCTGACTTGAAAGACGCACCTGATTTACGGCGTATTCTGGAGGGGCTTTTAGACGAGCTTGCAGGAAAAGTGGTCGTCGTTCACTATCGTCGCATTGAACGGGATTTTTTCGATCGAAATTTACGCGCACTGATTAATGAAGGTATTGTCTTTCCGGTTATCGATACTATGCAGATTGAGGCCGATATACAGCAGACACAGTCGCAGGGGATCATTAACTGGCTTAAGGGAAAGCGGCCTGAATCAATCCGTCTTGCCAATAGTCGTATGCGTTACAACTTACCCACTTATCAACCTCATGATGCTTTAACTGATGCCATTGCAACCGCGGAGTTATTACAGGCGCAGATTAGACATCATTTCAGCCCGGACACTGCGATCAAAAAATTGTGGCTATGATGAAATAAGAAAACAAAAAAGCCGATTGATTATTAATCAATCGGCTTTTAATTCGTATAAACCTATCGTTTATTAAACCTATCGTTTATTAAACCTATCGTTTATTAAACCTATTTTCTATGCTTCTCTGTTCGCATGCCCATTATTAAGCTTACACACATTATTAATAAAATAATGGTAAAGGGCAGCCCAGTTGAAATAGCACCAGCCTGCAGTGCCTGAATCGCCTCGGTTCCACCAACCCACAATAAAACAGCAGCAATTGCTCCTTCGGTTGAGGCCCAAAAAATACGCTGCGGAATAGGCGCATCAACTTTACCGCCTGCGGTAATACTATCGATTACCAGTGAGCCGGAATCTGAAGAGGTGATAAAGAAAACCAGCACCAGTAATACAGCAAGCATTGATAATAGACTACCAAATGGTAATGCATCAAACATCTGGAACATGGCAAGAGGGACTTCCGTCAAACCTTCACTCCCTAATGTACCGACGTTATTAACAACCTGGTCAATCGCTACACCGCCAAATACAGACATCCATAAGATGGTCACTGCCGTTGGTATAATCAAGACTGCGGTAAGAAATTCACGCACAGTACGCCCTCGTGAGATACGAGCAATAAACATACCCACAAATGGTGACCATGAAATCCACCATGCCCAGTAAAAGACTGTCCAGCCCTGCATCCATGCTTCATCTTCACGACCGATTGGATTACTTAAAGGGATAATATTTTCAATATAACCCATAACCGTTGTAGGAATGGTCCCCATAGAAATAGCGAAAGTAACCAATGCAACAAACACGACTAATGCAAGAGCAAGTAACATATTGATATTACTAAGCACTTTAACACCACCTTCAATGCCGCGCACCACAGAAACAACAGCCAGCATAGTGACAACCACAATAATGGTTATTTGCAAGGAGAGATCGGCATCAATACCAAATACATGCTGAAACCCACTTGCCGCTTGTTGTGCGCCTAAGCCGAGTGATGTCGCAAGACCAAACAGGGTTGCCAATACTGCAAAAATATCAACGATATGCCCTGCCCATCCCCAGGTACGATCGCCCAGAATAGGGTAAAAAATAGAACGTATTGAAAGTGGTAAGCCTTTGTTATAGGCAAAAAATGCTAAGGATAAAGCAACCACACCATAAATAGCCCAAGGGTGTAGTCCCCAGTGGAACATCGTTGCTCCGAGCGCAAGTTGAATCGCTTCTGGCGTATTAGCAGTTACATTAAGCGGCGTTTCATACCAGCCGGTATAATACGCAACAGGCTCTGCGACCCCCCAAAACATTAAACCAATTCCCATACCGGCAGCAAACAGCATCGCTATCCAGGAAAGCGTTGAATAATCAGGTTTTGCATCATCGCCGCCTAAGCGAATTTTACCGTAAGGCGATACAACTAATGCCAAACAGAAGATCACAAAAATATTTGCCGACCACATAAACAAGCTGTCAAATGTGCCTATAATCTGCCATTTCAAACCATCTAAAAATGCTTTAGATGCTGCTGGTTCAGCCAACAAAATTGCAATTAAAAAAATGCCGATTAAACCAGCGCTGATTCCAAACACAGGGTTATGTACATCAAAGCCCCATTTTTGAACGTTATCCTGCCCGACAGTATAATCTGTATTATCTATACTGTATTTATCCTTATTTACACTCATGAACCCTCATTTAGAGCAATCTAGCTCTGTTTTTGTGTATTTATAGCCAAATTACTTAAAGATGCAGGAGTCAGCATCTCCAAGTAGTATAGCTATCAGTCACAAAAGATCTTAACAAATACAGCTGTAAGTTTCAGATAAATTAATTAAACAGTTATTTTATTAGATTAAATTTGCGCGGATATGATTATATTTTTGTAAGTGAAAGTCCTTGTTAGTTTGTTGTATTACCGCTCAATAAGTAGGGAGGAGAATGCGGAAAACACAGGACCAAGAAAGAGTATTAATTACAAGATATCCTTTGAGATCTATAATGAAATAGGTGCTGCACTTCCAAGTTGAACGCGGCAATTCAACCGGCAAAGATCAACAGACCCTAAGGAGTATTGCGCTTTCATTATCCCGAGCTGAGGTTATATAAAAAATGAGACTACCCAAAACATATTTCACTAATGATGTTCTTGAAATTGCTCCTGATTTGTTGGGAAAAAAGCTGGTGCGGATTTTTGAGGATGGGAGCAGAAAAGAATACTTCATAACAGAAACTGAAGCATATCGCGGAGAAGAAGATTTAGCGTGTCATGCTAGTAAAGGTCGAACAGCAAGAACAGAGGTGATGTTTCATGAAGGCGGGGTTGCATATGTATACCTGATTTATGGTATGTACTGGATTCTTAATATTGTAACCGGACAAAATGATCATCCCCAAGCTGTATTGATTCGAGGGTTGAAGGAGGTAAACGGCCCCGGCAGAGTGGGTAAACAATTACAATTGGATAAATCCTTTTACGGAGAAGATATTACTCAATCCAATCGAATATGGATTGAAAATGGAGTTGAGGTTGTCAACTATAGTAGAAGTAAACGCGTGGGGATTGATTATGCAGGAGAAGTGTGGATAAATAAATTATGGCGCTTTGTATTAGACGATTGCACTAACAGCCTACTGTAATTTTGAGTAATAGTTGTTTTTTACCTTTCCAATTGAAAACTTGTCTGGCGATAATAATGGTAGATATCTAAGATAGTTTTCTTGCAGGCAAGTAATAGCAGATGAGTTACTGGTGATAATTATCTGGAATCTTTATGCCTGCGGGAAGATCATCATACAATGTCGGATCAACAGGGGTGTCAGCTTCTTTAAGTTCATCAGCTGTTAACTCAATAGGGCGTATTTGTGAATCATCTTTATCTATCCAGTCACAGTCACCAAAAAGATCTAGCAACTCCTTTTCATCTTCAGCGGTCAATGATTCAAAGTCATCCATAATGCAGGCTCTCCTATTCAGGTTTTAAAGAGTGATTGATTTTTCTGTTTAAAATCAAGATCACTGGCATATTTGTTTGCGTGATTTTGAATCTATACCCATGTTACTTCAAGATGAGTCCTGAGAAAGCACCTTGAGGCATCATGGCTATAATAACTTTAAGTTCGATCAGAAAAGCTAATCAATTGCAGCCAATGTTGCCACCAGTAACTGCCAATACTTATCAACACTTGGGATATGTACTTTTTCATCAGGGCTGTGTGGAAATTTAATGGTCGGGCCAAATGAGACCATATCCCAGTGAGGGTATTTATCACTGAACAAACCACACTCTAACCCCGCATGAATCACCATAGTTTCTGGTTTTTTAGCAAACAACCTGCTGTATTGTTCTTCCATTATTTTATAAATAGCTGAATTTGGGTTTGGTTTCCAACCCGGGTAGTTGCCATCCTGGCGAACTACTGCGTTATGATTTTGGAAGTGCAAAGTTATTTTTTCTGCGCTGCTGTGCTTTTCTTCCTCAATTTGTGAACGCACTAAAACTTGAATATCAAAGCTTGTTTGTTCGCCTTTGTTCTGGGTGATTACACCTAAGTTACTTGAGGTCTGTACCACATTGGAAAAGTTTTCATCCATGGTAAATACGCCATTATCACAATTGTTCAGGCTATTTAATAAACTAGTTTGGCTTTGATTGGTTAAAATAGAACTAGGTAAATCACATGATTTAACAGAGAGCTGTATATTTTCTTCAATATTATTGAATTTATTAGCAAGATCTAAATGCAGGTTGTTGATGATTATGTTCAAACTATTTTGATACTGCTGATCACAAACAATCACAGCACGTGCTTCACGTGGAATTGCATTACGTAAACTGCCACCTTCAAAACAGGCGAGATGAAAAGGGATCGCATCCAAGTTATGTAATACGCCCGCTAATACTTTTATTGCATTGGCACGTTCTAAATTGATATCACAGCCGGAATGTCCCCCTTTTAAACCACTAAGCGATATTTCATAAGCACTATCAGCGGGCTCGCTTTCCATTTTTTCATAAGCCAGGTTGATATTGACATTGATGCCGCCGGCGCAGCCAACGTAAAGCTCTCCTTCCTGTTCTGAATCGGTATTAATTAGGATTTTGCCCTGCAGTGAATCTGCCTGCAGGCCAAAAGCCCCGGTCATGCCCGTTTCTTCATCAGTGGTTAACAGTACTTCAAGTGGACCATGTACAATTGTGTTGTCAGCTAGTACAGCTAAGCAAGAGGCCATACCAATACCATTATCTGCACCAAGTGTTGTATTATCTGCATGCAGCCACTCACCATCGATAACAGTTGTGATCGGGTCAGTTAAAAAGTCATGTGTAGTTTGGCTGTTTTTTTGCGGTACCATATCCAGGTGAGCTTGTAGGATTACTGGCGTTTTATGCTCATATCCTGTACTGGCTGGTTTACGCAAGATTAAATTACCTGTTTTATCCTGAATGCAGGAAATGTTTTTTTCTTTAGCCCAGTTAAGAATCCAAACAACTAATTGCTGTTCATGTTTAGAGGGATGGGGAATGGCGCAGATATTTAGAAAATACGACCACAGTGAAGCTGCTTTAGTTGATTGCAATTGTTGCATAGTTAGACCTCTGTTAGCCGGAAAAATCAATAACCCCAAATTTAGTTGGTGTTTAGATAAGAGATTTCAGGGTATGATTAATTTGATTTAGATCAATGATTGAGCATTGTTAACTTATAAGGAATTTACAGTGTCAGAAGAAAATTTTAAAGACCCATATTCAATTCACCATTTTTTAGGCCTTGTGGTTGTGATGCTTCTCCCAACTTTACCTGCGACACTGACTTTAATTAAAGTACTTTCATAATTAGTAATCTGCAATATAAATGGCTAATTTATTAGCCATTTATCTTCTTTTTAAAGTTTCTTTTATATATAACCTCAACTCGGGATAAGCAAATCGATACAGCGCAGCTATTTTCGTGTATTTCTGCGTTAAATCAGCTACCAATAACCAGATTAAAGAGTATTGCGCTTTCATTATCCCTAGCAGAGGTTAAATATTTTCGTTATCTAACCTTTTTTACAAATAATAAAAATTTGATTGGTTAATTGTGCGGAAGATCTATAAACTGTCGCGAATTTGCCAAAATTTATGAATACCTGGTGAAAAAATGCTTTGCATGCCTTCATCAGATTCGTAAAATTTATTTTTTGTTTTCACGGAGGTTATCTTGAGTCATTCCGCCATACTGGTATTGGAAGATGGAACAGTGTTTAAAGGTGTTTCAATCGGCGCTGATGGAAGTTCTGTTGGTGAGGTCGTTTTTAACACGTCAATGACGGGTTACCAAGAAATTCTAACAGATCCATCCTATGCTCGCCAAATCGTCACATTAACTTACCCCCACATCGGAAACACAGGTACAAATGATGAAGATGAAGAGTCTCCATCAATTCATGCTTGTGGTTTAGTTATTCGTGACCTTCCGCTACTTGCTAGCAATTTCCGCAACCAAGCATCATTAAGTGATTATCTAAAAGCCCGCAATATAGTGGGCATTGCTGATATTGATACCCGTAAACTGACACGTATTTTACGTGAAAAGGGTGCACAAGCAGGTTGTATTATTGCTGGTGAAAACATCGAACCAGCAGAAGCGTTAAAACAAGCTAAAGCATTCCCTGGCCTTAAAGGCATGGATTTAGCTAAAGAAGTAACAACAGCTGAAACATTTTCATGGGCCCAAGGCAGCTGGACGTTAACCGGCGGTTTACCGGACGCGATAACGGATGCTAAATACCATGTTGTTGCTTATGACTACGGTGTTAAACGCAATATTTTACGCATGCTGGTGGATCGTGACTGCCGCGTGACGGTTGTTCCTGCACAAACGCCGGCAAGCGCCGTATTAGCAATGAATCCCGATGGCATTTTCTTGTCCAATGGCCCCGGTGATCCAGAGCCGTGTACTTACGCTATCGAAGCAATTCAAGAAATTTTAAAAACAGAAATCCCAGTATTTGGTATCTGTCTAGGCCATCAGTTACTTGCGTTAGCAAGTGGCGCGAAAACGTTGAAAATGAAATTCGGTCACCATGGTGCTAACCATCCGGTGAAAGATTTAGATAGAGACGTTGTGATGATAACCAGTCAAAACCACGGTTTTGCTGCCGATGAAGCAACTTTACCTGAAAACCTACGTGCAACTCACGTTTCACTGTTTGATGGTTCTCTACAAGGTATTCACCGTACTGATAAAGCAGCATTTAGTTTCCAAGGTCACCCTGAAGCAAGTCCGGGGCCACATGATGCCGCACCGTTATTTGATCACTTTATTGAATTGATTGAACAGTACAAAAACGCCTAGTTAACGACCATAATAGAAAGGTAAATTTCAGATGCCAAAACGTAATGACTTAAAAACCATCCTAATTATTGGTGCCGGTCCGATTATTATCGGTCAAGCCTGTGAGTTTGACTACTCAGGTGCGCAAGCTTGTAAAGCACTTAAAGAAGAAGGTTACCGTGTTGTATTAGTTAACTCTAACCCGGCAACCATTATGACTGACCCTGATATGGCCGATGCAACCTACATCGAACCGATTCACTGGCAAGTTGTTGAGAAAATTATCGCTAAAGAGCGTCCATGTGCGGTTCTGCCGACAATGGGCGGGCAGACTGCACTTAACTGTGCACTTGAGCTTGAAGAAAAAGGTATATTGGCAAAATACAATGTTGAAATGATCGGTGCAACGGCTGACGCAATTGATAAAGCGGAAGACCGCAGCCGTTTCGATACTGCAATGAAAAAAATTGGACTTGAGTGTCCGCGTGCAGGTATCGCACATACAATGGAAGAAGCTTACGGTGTTTTAGACATGGTTGGTTTCCCTTGTATTATCCGTCCGTCTTTCACTATGGGCGGAACCGGCGGCGGTATCGCGTACAATAAAGAAGAGTTTGATGACATCTGTTCAAACGGTCTGGATCTTTCACCAACCACTGAATTGTTAATTGATGAATCATTAATCGGCTGGAAAGAGTATGAAATGGAAGTGGTTCGCGACAAAAATGATAACTGTATCATTGTTTGTGCGATTGAAAACTTCGACCCTATGGGTATTCATACCGGTGACTCAATCACTGTTGCACCTGCGCAGACATTAACGGATAAAGAATATCAGTTAATGCGTAATGCATCTTTAGCGGTACTGCGTGAAATTGGTGTTGAAACGGGTGGTTCAAACGTACAGTTTGGTATTAACCCGGAAGACGGTCGGATGGTACTTATCGAGATGAACCCTCGTGTATCTCGCTCTTCAGCGCTTGCATCTAAAGCAACAGGTTTCCCGATTGCTAAAATCGCTGCAAAACTAGCGATTGGTTACACATTAGATGAATTACAAAACGATATCACTGGCGGTAAAACTCCGGCATCGTTCGAGCCGACAATTGATTATGTTGTAACTAAAATTCCTCGTTTTAACTTTGAGAAATTTGCAAATTCAAATAGCCGCTTAACAACGCAAATGAAATCTGTTGGTGAAGTAATGGCAATTGGCCGTAACCAACAAGAATCATTACAAAAAGCACTTCGTGGTTTAGAAGTTGGCGCTGATGGTTTTAGCCCAATGGTTGACCTAAACGATGCAGGTGCAAAAGAAAAAGTATTATACGAACTGCGTGAAGCGGGTGCAGAGCGTATTTGGTACATCGGTGATGCATTCCGTTTAGGTATGAGTATGGATGAGATCCATAACATCACAATGATTGATAAGTGGTTCTTAGTTCAGATTGAAGATCTAATTCTTGAAGAGGCTAAAATCGCTGAAGGCGGCCTGCGCGGATTAGATAAAGCTGAACTTAAGCGTCTTAAGCGTAAAGGTTTTGCTGATAGCCGTATTGCAAGCGTTGTTGGTGTAACTGAAACTGAAGTTCGTAAACTACGTGAAAAATTTGAGTTATTCCCTGTGTACAAGCGTGTTGATACCTGTGCTGCTGAGTTTTCATCAGATACTGCTTACATGTATTCAACTTACGATGAAGAGTGTGAAGCAAACCCAACTGATAATGAGAAAATCATGATTATCGGTGGTGGTCCAAACCGTATCGGTCAAGGTATTGAATTCGATTATTGTTGTGTTCATGCCGCACAGGCGATGCGTGCAGACGGTTATGAAACAATCATGGTTAACTGTAACCCTGAAACTGTTTCAACTGATTATGATACATCTGATCGTTTATACTTTGAATCAATCACACTCGAAGATGTACTTGAAATTGTACGTGTTGAAAAACCAAAAGGCGTGATTGTGCAGTACGGTGGTCAGACACCACTCAAACTAGCACGTGCTTTAGAAGCTGCCGGTGTGCCGATTATTGGTACTTCGCCAGAAGCGATTGACCGTGCAGAAGACCGCGAGCGTTTCCAACAAGTTGTTGAGCGTTTAGGCCTTAAGCAACCAGAAAACGATACAGTAACAACAACTGAGCAAGCGGTTGAATCTGCTAAGCGCATCGGTTACCCGTTAGTTGTTCGTCCGTCATATGTACTAGGTGGTCGTGCGATGGAGATCGTTTACGACGAAACTGATTTACGTCGTTACTTTAAAGAAGCGGTAAGTGTTTCTAACGAATCACCTGTTCTTCTTGACCGTTTCTTAGATGATGCAATTGAAGTTGATATCGATGCAATCTGTGACGGCACTGATGTTGTTATCGGCGGCATTATGGAGCATATCGAGCAGGCTGGTGTTCACTCTGGTGATTCTGCATGTTCACTGCCGGCGTATACATTAAGTGCTGAAATCCAAGATGAAATGCGTGGTTACATCCGTGCGCTTGCATTAGAGCTAGGTGTTGTTGGTTTAATGAATACGCAACTTGCAGTTAAAGATAACGAAGTCTACATGATTGAAGTTAATCCACGTGCTGCGCGTACTGTACCGTTTGTCTCTAAAGCGACAAGTGTGCCAATTGCTAAAATTGGTGCAAGTGTCATGGCAGGTAAGACACTGAAAGAGTTAGGCGTAACGAAAGAAGTGATCCCACCATACTATTCAGTGAAAGAAGTGGTATTACCGTTTAACAAATTCCCGGGTTCTGATCCAATCTTAGGTCCGGAAATGCGCAGTACGGGTGAAGTAATGGGCGCAGGTGATACTTTTGCTGAAGCCTATGCGAAAGCTGAACTGGGCTCGATTAAAGATGTACCGAATGTCGGCCGCGTATTACTTTCTGTTCGTCAGAGCGATAAAGCACGTGTTGCTAAGCTTGCTTCGAAATTAATCGATTTAGGTTATGCGATTGATGCAACTACGGGCACGGCTGAAGTACTTAAAGAAGCCGGTATTTATGTACGTACGGTGAATAAAGTACATGAAGGGCGTCCGCACATTCTTGACCGCACTAAAAATGGTGAATACACCTACATGGTGAATACCACGGAAGGGCGTGTGGCCATTGAAGATTCACGTCAACTGCGTCGTGCAGCACTACGTTACAAAGTGAACTACACGACAACGTTAAATGGTGCATTTGCAACGTGCCAGGCGCATCTTGCTGACCCAACTGCTGATGAAGCAACAGTAAACTCAGTACAAGAGTTGCATAAACGTATTAAAGGTTAATTTATTAACTGACGTTTAAAAAACTAGTCTGTTAAAAAGCTATCCAAGCAGTTGGATAGCTTTTTTTTGCTGCAGATAAAACATTACCAGGCTGGGGCGGCTGAATAGCCAGCTATTACTACGCTGATTTGCCTTGAACCACACAAAACTATCAACACTGTATGATATGAAAATTTAACTCCTTGATATTAAATAGTATTGCGCTTTCATTATCCCGAGCTGAGGTTAAATAGCTATTACATCGATTTAATCTGGCATAATCCTCAAAAACACAGCTTAATTCCTAGATGAAAGGTTTAATTGAAACTATTTTTGTGATCTTTATCCTTCCCATGTATCCTTAGCCCGTTCTGGCATAGTAGTAGTGAGTGTGGTGTCTTTTGACTGTCACAAGTATTTTGCTGATGTTATAAAATGTGATTTTCGGGAATTCGAATTGTTTCCGACTCTAACCCTTTGTTTTAGTAAGAAATAGGATATACAACAAATGAGCAACAAGCTAATCCTTGTACTTAACTGTGGCAGTTCTTCACTGAAGTTCGCCATTATCGACACCGCTAGTGGTGATGAAAAACTTTCAGGCCTTGCCGAATGTCTGCATCTAGATGATGCTCGTATCAAATGGAAACTGGAAGGTGTTAAAGGTAGTGCCGATTTAGGTGCCGGCGCAGCTCATGAAGAAGCGCTTAACTATATTGTCAGCGAGATCCTTTCTCAAAAACCAGAATTAAAAGAGAGCCTATTCGCAATCGGTCATCGCGTAGTACATGGTGGTGAAAAATTCACTTCATCTGTTGTTATCACAGATGAAGTTATGCAGGGTATCGAAGATTGTGTGGCACTAGCGCCACTGCATAACCCAGCTCACCTTGTTGGTATTCGTGCGGCTCAACACGCTTTCGCATCACTGCCGAACGTCGCTGTATTTGATACTGCATTCCACCAGACAATGCCGGAAGAAGCTTTCTTATACGCTCTGCCGTACAAACTTTACCGCGAAAACGGTATACGTCGTTACGGTATGCACGGTACAAGCCATTACTACATCAGCCTGCAGGCAGCTGAAGTATTAAACAAACCAGTTAATGAACTGAACATTATTAACTGTCACCTGGGTAACGGCGGCTCTGTTTGTGCGATTAAAAATGGTATTTCTGTTGATACTTCAATGGGTATGACTCCGTTAGAAGGTTTAGTAATGGGTACTCGTTGTGGTGATATGGACCCTGCTGTTATCTTCCATCTGCATGATGAACTGGGTTATAGCACTAAAGAAATCAATACCATGCTGACTAAAGAGTCTGGCCTGTTAGGTTTAACTGAAAAAACGTCTGATTGTCGCTTTGTGGAAGATAACTACGAGACAGATGCCGCTGCTAAACGTGCTATGGACCTTTACTGTTACCGTCTGGCTAAATATATCGCCAGTTACACAGCTGCTTTAGATGGTCGTTTAGACGCAGTGGTATTCACTGGTGGTATCGGTGAAAACTCAGCACCTATCCGTAAGCTAACTCTAGAGCGCTTAAGCTTATTAGGCTTTAAAGTAAATGAAGAAGCTAACCTGGCAAACCGCTTTGGTAAAGAGTTTAATCAGGGCATCATTACTGAAGAGAACAGCACTGTTGCTATGGTAATTCAGACTAATGAAGAGTGGGTTATTGCCCATGATACTCTGGACTTAGTAACGGCTTAACGCAATTTTTAACATTAAAGCAATCCAGAGTAATTGAAACGTATTGCGGTTAATTAGTTAACTAAGATTTAAAAACAAAAAAAGCTATCCAAGCAGTTGGATAGCTTTTTTTTTGTTAGCTGTTTGTGCGTAAACTACCTCATTTTTCATTTAGATTCTTGTTTACAAGTCTTAGCCACTGTAAATATTTACTCTGTAGTGATTGCATTCTCGTGATGCTCTTTTAATTGAGCTCTTTTAAGTTTGAGTTGATGTATGCATCGCCAGGGCTTGCTGCTATTTCAAGCTTATGAATCATCAAATTCATTATAAGGGCAGCATCTCTATCTCCCATTTATACTAAAACAGATGAGTCAATTCATTCGCTAGCCAGGTTAACGCAGGTCCCATCGCTTTGTTTTTTGACATAATACGCTCTACGGGTACACGCCAATCTTTGTGACCAAAACTCAGTTTTAATTGGCACAAGTCACCACTGTTAATACCTTTTTCAACCAGATGACTGGGAATATAACTCCAGCCGAAATTCAAACCTACTAAGTCGGCCAGTAGACTAAAGTTATTACCTCTCCAAGTTTGTGCCGAAATGATCGGTACTTGCACCGAAGCACCGTGCTCGCCTTTGATTATCAACTGACGGTGTGGAATCAAATCTGACGCACTGACTTCAGCATAATTAGCCAGGGGATGCTTAGGACTAACCACTGCATAAAAAGGTAAATTGCCCAGATAACAGATATCAACATCTTTAGGAAACAGCATCTCTGAAAACATTAGTCCGAGGTCGGCACCACCGGAACGTACCAACTCCACTACATCGGAACTGGTCACAGAGTGAATCGATAAGGTCGTGGTGCTAAATTGCAGCGTAAAGCGTGATAAGACCTTCTCTAATACCGAGGTAATCAGAGCATCATCAATAGCCAGTATTAATTTTGTCTCATGATGATGGTGTAATGCTTTTAGAGCGCTATCAAATTCATAGGTTTGCTGTAATACCGCATCGGCATAAGCGAGTAAATGTTCCCCTTTGAGAGTTAAACTGGGTTTACGAGTGCGACGGTCAAATAATGTGACATCAAGATCAATTTCCAAGTTCGCAATACCCTGGCTTACTGAAGATTGCACTTTACCGAGTTTGCGAGCACAGGCTGAAAATGACCCTGTGCGGGCAACCTCTACAAACATACGTAATTGTTCTAAATTATACATATCACCAAATCCGATAGTTATTAACTTTCAACAATCATATTACATGATAAATTTTGTGTCATACTTTTTAACTCGGGATCGGGATGGAGATGCTTTTTAATGAATGCACTTTACCCATTTAGGCGCAGATCCTATTTAGACTTTATTTAACAATAGAAAATATTTCGAAAGGCCTAGATCAATGCAGATGCTTGCTTTTTGTGAAATTAAAGTCAACATTTCAACCTATTGTATGGTATAAATAATTGTTTAAGATGATTAATTTCATTATAAAAGAGTCTTTGTCGGATAAGGTGTGTGCATGTTTTAGTAAGTTTGTAGTCTAATATTTTGTTAAATTTTAAGGAGGTTTTGGTGTATAACGACATAAATGAAGCGATGGTTGGGCTCTCTGTATGGAAGAAACAGAGAAGAAAAACAGTTAAACGTCTATCTGGAAATATAGCTTACAAACCTACTTTTGAAGCTGATTCTTATAGAGAAGCTGCAATGTATCGTTTTATCGAAATGGCTGAGTCTGCATTTAATCTTTACAAAGATAATCTACTTGTCGGCTCTATTGTAGCCGCTCGCGCTGCGCAAGAGGCACTTGCTGTAATGTGGTATGTTAATTCAAAACTTGTGCATTTTTCCGCGACTAAGGATTTGGATCACTTCAGTGAAAGAATGGGTAGTCTAATTACTGGTTGGTCAAAAGATGAAGAGCTTCCTGAAAATACTAATCTGATGACATGCATCAAGTCGGTAGATGAGGAGATGGAAGGTAAATTCATGTGGCATTACAATATGCTATCTGAGTATGCGCATGCCAATTACTCAGGGACATTCGGTACTTATGCAGTAGCGAACCCCGAGACAATGGAAGTTACCTTTGGGGAATCCCCGAGATCGGAAGAAACTTTAAAAAGTCATATTGAGTACACTTTAATTCTTTGCGTTGGACTACTTGACTCTATTCAGGAATCATATGAAAAAGTTATTGATGATGCTTTAGGCGTTTGCCATCGAATACATAAGTACGGCAAAGTAACAGTGTAGTTACAATCAAACTTAACAACCGCCGAAGAGAAAACGGGCGAGCCTTGTTTTAGCAAGCAGAAGACAATATCTGACCTCGCTCCCTTTAGTGGACACTCTTTTCGATTTCTGGTGCTATCTCGATAAACTGTTGCCAGATATCTTTTTCAACAGATATTTTAGTTAATAGGCTCTCTATTAACTCATCACTTATTAATTTCTTTTTAAATAATAAATAAACTTCACTCAATAAATTTCCTTTGTATAAAATTTCAGCCAAACTTGAGTCTCCTATCGATCGTTGTGCTTGCAAAGCATCGGAATAAATCTGCGGAAGTTTCCACTCTTCAGCAATAAAAAAAGAGATATCCGCAGACATTTCAGACATCAATTCCTTATAGACCAAACTACCGGGAGAGTCATCGGGCAGCTCAGTGCTTAGCGCTTCGCATAAGCAGTTAAAAATAATGATTTTACCAATATCATGAATCAAACCTAAAAAGTAAGCATCAAATTCATCTTGTTTATTCGCTATCGCTAATGTTTTGCACAAAAAAGCACACTGCACAGAGTGGATCCAAATTTGTCGACCAAACATTTTATAATAAATCGGTTTTGCGGGTTTGATTTTCTCCACTAAAATGGTCGTTGCGATATTAGAAACGCCAGCAATACCTAATAAAGCGACCGCTTTACGCAAAGAGGATATTTCACCATCACCGTGGAAATAAAGTGAAGAATTCGACACTCTTAAAACTTCAACAGCCAGTGAAGGATCTTTTTCGATGATTTCAGCTATGTCCATAAAATCTGCATTCGCATCTTTTAATACGTCAATCAACTCTAATAAGACAACAGGTAATGGCGGGATTTGATGGCTTAATTTTTCCGGATTATTTAATATTTGCCGTACATTATTTAATGCTTTCTGCTCGATATGATTAATCTCAGTACCGTGATTTCCAACACCAAACATTGCATCATAAAAAGCCGTTGTAATTTTTGTTTGCAAGTGCAACAACCTTAGTTATTAATGAATAATAACAAATAAAGTAAAGTGAACAATTTGTGCTTGTAATGCTTTGAAACTAAATGACTAAAGGCTAATTTTGGATTTAAGTATAATGCAAGATATTGAATTTTAGAGATATTATATATCATAAATATTGATAAACCATTAGCTGCAAGCGAAAGCCCATGATTCTTTAATTCGACAATCACCCTGATATTCCGACTTAAAAAACTACCGAAATGACGGGAATCAGTAAGTCATGGCTATTTCATAGTTTATCACTTTATTCGCAATAGAAACACTTAGCTGATCACCGACTTCTCTATTGAGCATTGCTTTACCTAGTGGTGAACTTGGCGTGACAACAACAATTTCTTTTTCTGCAAATGTTACTTTTAAACCGCCAGCAGATGGGCCGAAAAAAAGATATTTTTTATTATCTTCAATATCAAGCAGTACCACTAATGCCCCTAAACAAACTGTTGATTTAGAAGGTGCATCGCTTATATTTAACTTTTTAAAGGCTGTAATATCCGCTGCACATTCTTCCACGCGTTGCGACTGCCCCTGCGCTAAATATGATGCCTCTAGTGCTAAGGTATCGTATTTGTTTTCTGCGATGTTTTCATCTGCGGTTGCTGTATCGTAAGCGCGTTTCGCTGCATTAACCGCACTTTGATGGGTTGCTTCTAATACGGCAATCAGTTGTTTATGTAACAATATTTTATTCATGCTTCGCATCTTTTATCTACAGGGATATTTACAAAAATTAGAGCTTAAATAGTTAGGCCGTTAAAGTAAAGTAAGCAGAAAAATGGTTTACCTTGTTTTGGCGGGCAAAAGATAATACCTGAGTGTCGAATTCAATTTAAATTCTGCTAGCTAAATCAATATCACGGGGGGCCTTTTTTTGTTATAAAGGCAAAGCAAATCTCTAATGTCATTTTTACTTATTGGCAACAGAGACTTACCTTTTAATCTTAATAATATTTAATGTGTGGTATGTGATGTCTAATAATTTTTACAAGCAAATTAATCAACAAATTGAACAAGTTAAAAGTGAAGGTCTGTACAAATCAGAACGCATCATTACTTCCGCTCAACAGGCCTGTGTTTCTATTGCCAGTGGCGAAGAGGTTCTTAACTTCTGTGCTAATAATTATTTAGGTTTAGCCAATCATCCCGATCTGATTAAAGCTGCAAAAAAAGGGCTGGATGAGCAAGGTTTTGGTATGGCATCGGTGCGTTTTATTTGCGGCACACAAGATAAACATAAAGAATTAGAAGCCAAGTTGTCAACTTTTCTGGGGATGGAAGATACTATCCTTTATACCTCATGTTTTGATGCTAATACCGGTTTGTTTGAAACCATATTAGATGCACAAGATGCCATTATTTCAGATTCGCTCAATCATGCTTCGATTATTGATGGTGTCCGCTTGTGTAAAGCGAAACGTTTCCGTTATGCGAATAACGATATGAATGAATTAGAGCAGCAGTTAATTGCCGCCGATCAGGCTGGAGTGCGTCATAAGCTGATTGTTACGGATGGCGTTTTCTCTATGGATGGGGTGGTTGCTAATTTGCCGGCTATCTGCGATTTAGCAGATAAATACCAGGCATTGGTGATGGTTGATGACTCGCATGCAGTTGGTTTTATGGGAGATAATGGTCGTGGCACGCATGAATATCATGATGTGATTGATCGTATCGACATTATTACTGGCACACTCGGCAAAGCAATGGGAGGGGCATCGGGTGGTTATACTGCTGGTAAAAAAGAGGTGATTGATTGGTTACGTCAACGTTCTCGTCCTTATCTGTTTTCTAATTCATTAGCACCTGCGATTGTTTCTGCCTCTATTGAAGTATTAGATCTGTTAGCTGATGGTGCGGCACTGCGCGAGCAATTATGGGAAAATTCACGTCATTTTCGCAGTCGTATGTCAGAAGCGGGTTTTACCTTGTCCGGGGCTGAGCATGCGATTATTCCTATTATGCTTGGCGATGCAAAAGTTGCGGCTGAATTTGCTGAAAGGGCACTGGAAAAAGGTGTTTATGTGGTCGCTTTCTCTTTTCCGGTTGTACCAAAAAATCAAGCCCGTATTCGTACTCAGATGTCTGCAGCGCACTCAAAAGAGCAACTCGATGCAGCTATTTCTGTCTTTATTGAAGTAGGCAAAGAGATGGGGCTAATTTAGGAGGCGATATTGATGAAAATAAAAGCACTATCAAAATTAAAAGCGGAAATTGGCATTTGGATGACGGAAGTCGATATGCCCGAGCCTGGTCATAATGATTTACTTATTAAGATCCATAAAACGGCTATCTGCGGTACAGATGTACATATTTATAATTGGGATGACTGGTCACAAAAAACCATTCCAGTTCCTATGGTTGTCGGTCACGAATATGTTGGTGAAGTGGTTGGCATGGGACAAGAAGTTAGAGGCTTTACGATTGGTGATCGAGTTTCCGGTGAAGGACATATAACCTGCAGTCATTGCCGAAACTGCCGTGCGGGTCGTACTCATCTTTGCCGTAATACGATTGGCGTTGGCGTTAACCGGATGGGTGCTTTTGCAGAGTATTTGGTGATCCCTGCTTTTAATGCTTTTAAAATTCCTAATGGCATCTCAGATGACTTGGCTGCCATTTTTGATCCGTTTGGTAATGCAGTCCATTCCGCTTTGTCTTTTGATCTTGTCGGTGAAGATGTACTGATCACCGGGGCTGGGCCGATTGGTATTATGGCCGCTGCAGTTGCTAAACATGTCGGCGCGCGTCATGTAGTGATAACCGATATTAATGAATATCGCTTATCGTTAGCAAGAAAGATGGGGGTGACTCGGGCGGTAAACGTTGCACAGCAAAAATTGGAAGGCGTAATGGCCGAACTGGGCATGACTGAGGGCTTCGATGTGGGTCTTGAAATGTCGGGTGCTCCCGTTGCTTTCAATAGTATGCTCTCGAATATGAACCATGGCGGTAAGATTTCATTGCTTGGTATTCCTCCTTCAGATATGGCTGTTGACTGGAATATGGTTATATTTAAAGGCCTGATGATTAAGGGAATCTATGGTCGAGAGATGTTTGAAACCTGGTATAAAATGGCAAGTTTGATTCAATCAGGTTTAGATTTAAGCCCGATGATAACCCATACTTATCCAGTTGCTCAGTTCCAGGAAGGCTTCGATATGATGCGCTCAGGACAATCAGGTAAAGTCATTTTAGATTGGACATAGAGTGTATCTGTAGTGGTTTAGTGAGCTCCGCAATGATTTTTTGATTATCTATACCCATGATACCTCAAGGTGCTTTATCAGGGCTCAGCTCGGAGACCAGAATAAGGCACAGCATGAGGGTAATGGTTGTTCCCTTATCGAATGCTGTAACGCAATACTGGTTTTCGAGCTGAGCCCCCGCAGGGCAAGCCAAATTGCACTCATCTGCGTCGTTATAAAATCTCAATGTAGAACAACTATACTTCAATTTTATGCCTAGCATCTAAGTACAATTTGGCTTGCTGATTTTGCATCTTGAAGTAACATGGGTATAAGATGAGGAGCTCTTGTTTATCTTTTTTACGGAAAGGAAAAAACAGGACGGACAAAGTTCGTTTGAGTTTGTTGCTTTTTAACCCGCAAGGGAATTAGCGAGATAGGAACTGTGATTAAAATCTATGTTGCTGGCCAATATTACTTATCTCTACAATATGCAGCGGCTCAGTGAATCTGGCCGCAAGTTTACCGCCTAGATTTTATTAATTACATTCTCAATGGTCATGATGCCAAACATGACTTTTTTAATAAACGATTCTGAGCTGCCAACCAGATTAAAATTGGGATGTTGAGACCAGATTTGTTGTAGTCGTTCATCCAATATAATCGCTCTTTTTTCTGATTCATTTCTGATCGGGTTATTACTTTTTATTTCCTGACCGGATTTCGCGGCAGTTTCAAAAAAAATAACCGCATCATAACGGCTCAATTCATCCTCCAATGAAGTGTTCATTGTTTTAAAAAAGTCTTCCTCAGAGCCTGGCCAGTAGGCAAGTCCATCTAAACAACCTCGGTCGCACAGGATAAGGCAATCAGGGTACATTTTTCGCTGAACATCTTCTAAATTTCTCTGCAAATTGAATATTGCGATCTGCTGAGCACAGGTAACTTCATCATCGAGCGAACGCTCAATGCCGCCACTAAATATCATAGTAGCTGCTTCTGGCACAGAGGCTATTTTCTCCTTTAATTCTCGGCGAAACAGATCCAGAGCGGTTGTTTTTCCGCCCCCCGGACCTCCCGTTACCACAATACGTCTCTTTATATTTAAGTTATTCATTGCACTCTTTATTGTTTATATCAGCAGTAAAAAAATCTAATAGCAATGCCGATAAATAAGTGAGACTAACAGTTATCAGTGCCTGTATTGCCTGAGGATTTTTTCAGGGATATTTTTTTTCTCAATAATCAGCATCACCTTTGTAAGTCGCTCGACTAGGTTTTTGTCCCAGGTCAATCTGGAAACTGTGATATAAGAGAGCTTGCCCTTTACTTTGAAATCGGATTTCAGCAACTTCAGTTCCAGCTGCCTGTTCAGCAGATCCCCCTGTCTCTCGGGAATAATGACCACATCGCTACGCCCGATAGCAACTTTTTGCATTGCTAATTTATAATCCCTTGTTTTCCAACGAATTATATCGGAATCCTGATCGAAACGATCAAAATAGACTGCCCCTTCCAATACTTCAACCGTCTTGCCATAGAGATCGGTATAGCTGTAAATATTGTCTTCCGGTTTAGCAACAAAGAAAGCTTTGTTTTCCCGTGGGAAAGGAACTGCATCTATATAGTCCATAAAACCTTCACGCTCAAGCGTCCTGTTAGGACCCAGCATGATGTCAGCCTTGCCTGTTTGCATATAAATCAATGCCCGCTTGAAGGGCACATTAATAAACTCCAGTTCCATCTCCGCCTCGCTGGCGGCCGCTTTCAGGATATCAATATAGATACCGGAAAAATTACCGTTCTCAATGATTCGGTAGGGCGGCGCATGGTTTACCACCACCCGATAGGGGGCGGCAGCGCAACAAACTGCAACTAAGCAAAGCAGGCCTATCCAAAATCTCGACATAGGGTTCCTTTGTTTTATTGGATTGCATCCGGTTGATGGGCAGACAGTTCACTACTCCTTGTCCTTAAAGTGTAGTGCATCACTGCTGAAGTTGTTGTGGTTATCAAAAACTTGTAGTTTTTTAAGCGCAATGGCGGCGTTCGCAAGTCAGGAGTTATTGGGGCGCCAAGTGAGTACAAAAGTCTTTTTATTGACTAGGCTGCATCTGTATTAGTAAGTCTGCAGCTTAATTCACTGTTAGTCACAAATACGGAATCGATAGCTGTAATGCCACAATCAAGATAGTAATTTTCTGGTATGCCATGATATAGCTCCCGGATTAAAGGGAGCCATAGTCACTTATAGCAGGCGGGCTGGTGAGCCGTAATGGTCGATTTTGAAACCGTGCTCGGTATTAAGTTTAAGATGACGGAACTCCAGAAAGCCCTTTAACTCATGTAATTCATTTTCAGTTAGATCAGTCGTCACAGCTTTATGATGATTGATGTAAATATTGAAATCAACAGTGTCGTAATCGATCTCAAGCACACTGTCATCACGTAGTAATTTGCAAATGTGTCGTAGTAGCATAGAGGCCTCTTTTATCTGTTTCTATTTACTATTCAATATAGTTCTGAAAATTTAACTTTCAAGTCAACTAGTTGAAAAACAAATTATTTTGCAGCGCTGATTTTTACAATTTACAGCTTGAGATATTGGTGAGTACAGTTAAGAATAAAAAGGCGAACTCTTATAAATTCACTTTTTTATTTCTGCAGTGAGGATGCCATTTCGAACTAAGCCTCTTCTTACATTTTTACAGAGCTTAGCAAAACGAGAAATTTCAGTAAGGTTAGGGAGTTCATCCTGTTCAATTACATATTCCCAATGCATTATTTCGCTTTCAACCAACTCTAATAATTTTTTAGGACAGCCAACACAGGTGTCGCCACAAATCTGCACACTCGGATCCTCGAATGGAAAGTCATCTTTTACCAAATTAATGATATTTAACATGGCGGTTTTTCGATCAGGTTTTTTGTTCATCTTCAATTTCACTTAAAACGGCGATATATGATAAAAGAGCTTATAAGAGGAGACTGTTAATAATCGCAATATTGCTTTTTTATTTCAAGACTGTTTTGGCTGCGGCACTTTTCGAACAAAGTGCTGCTAATAAGTAAAATGCCAGAGCTGCAAGTATGATGGACTGGATGCCGGGATACAGGGCTAGTCTGGCTGCTACAATGGAGGTGAGAACCGAAGCGCATCCGTTCATCGCCCAGGCATAGGCCCGCTGTAAAGGGCTGCTAAGAAGGCTGCGCATTCCCAGGGAGAACGGCAGTCCCATCAATATGCCCGGCGGAAGGAGTATAAGCAGAGCAAATAGATAGCGAAGGACTGCGGGTAATCCCAGAAGGTAATCGAGAAGCGGATCGATAAAGAGAAAAATCCCAAGCAGAGTCAGGCTGAGGGCGATAAGAGAATAGATAACTGCATTTTTCCCCATTTTTTGAGACCACCATCCGCCGATCCCGGAAAAGATCAGAATGCCGGCCACGACAAGGGTAAAGCTGATCACCGGATTGCTAAAGAGCAGGATATAGGCCTTGATAAAATAGAGCTCCACGAACATGAATCCGGCCCCGATGGAAAAGAAATAGGTCTTCTGCCCCAAAGGAATCCCCGTTTTCCTTTTGGCAAGGAGTCGGGGAAAAAGCAGCAGCAGGGTGGCAACGCCCAGCGCCTCGAAAAAGACCACTGCAATTACGACCTCGCCGGAAAGAAGCAGAGAATAGGGTCTGCTCCCCATGCTCTGATACAGATCCCCTAACCGAGACCACTTGAGAAACCTGCCTGGAAATGGGCGCTGGTCATCCTGCGGAGCCACATCGAGAAGATAATCCTCGAAAAACATCTTCTCCCTTTTTTCACTGTAATGCTGGACCAGCTGCCCGACGGTAAGGTAATGGTGAGGACGGTCAAAAATATTGAAGCGATTGGCAAGAGAGGCCTGCATATCCCGGATAAAGACAATGTCGAAATTCAGTTTTTCAGCAAAAGCTATTGCGCTCTCTCTGTTTTCAATAGGATTTTTCGTGACGAGCAGTGTGAAAACTCCCCAGTTTCTTAGCATAATAAGATGATGCTCCGGTTTTTTTTTACCGCGATTCTGCAGAACCTGCAATGCCGTGGAAAAAAGGCGGATCGAGTCTGAAGGGGGAAGCAGCAGCTTGCGCGAAATGATGATGCTCCCTTTTTCGGAAAGGTGGTCCAGGTACTCGCCGAAAGCCTCCTTGGTGAAAAGATACTCCTGACTGAGGGCCGCCGATCCGGGCAGGGATGTTCCCCAGTTTTCCAGATGGATAAGGTCATATTTCCTTTGCGACTGCTTGAGAAATACGCGGGGATTTTCGGCTGTTGCGGACAGGTCGTAATGCTCCCCTATGGCTCGGGCGATACTGGGATTTTCATGAACAACGAATAATTCCGGGACGCCAGCTTCAAGGGCGGCAGGTATGCTGCTTCCCCCGCCTTTTAGGATAAGTAGTACGCTCTGAGGATTTTTTACAAGACGGTAGCCCACTGCAGGCAAGGTGAATCCCGCAAACCCAAACTCCTGCCGGTTATCACCCGCCCCATAGAGAACCAACTGCTCGTCTCCGTCCCGGAAAATGGATTTCTGCACGGGGAGAGTGCCCTTATACTTGAGACTGAGCCCCGGTGCGTAACGGATATAGGGGCTGGTTACTGTTTCGATTCTGCCGGTGAGGCTGCTCACCGTCTCCGTAACTCTTGAATGGGGAAACTGCAGAAGCTGGCTCAGTGATTTATACGGGGAAGGTATAACAGCTACTTGTGCACCGCCCCATGTAGTGAGGAGCAGAAACACAGTCAGCAGCATAGTACAAACGCTTAACAGGGGAAAAAATAATTTCCGCGCCGGGGAACGGGATTCTACATCTCTTTCACCCCTTGTAAAAGCAGTTGCCAGCAGATAACCAAGGGGGATAACTGCAGCAACCACGATCAGTTTTCCCTCTCCGAAAAAAGGCAGTAACAGAGAGGGCAGTAAAGCCCCCAGCGCAGAGCCCGCCATACCTGCAAAGTAGATAACACCCGTTTTTTCAGGCTGGTAGGCGTAGGCGACAAGCACGATAAAACCTGCAAAGAAAAATGGAATCGAAAGCAGCGTATAGCTGATAAAGAGATAAAATGCCTGAACTGGCTCCAGAGAAAGCCTAAAGTAGTCAAGGGGGATCTTTTGTAGAACAAGAAAGGAGATAAGAGCGGAACAGCTATAGAGAAGCAGCATCACCGATATAGCTTTGTTTGTGGCAAAGCGCTTTTCCCAGCCCTTTTTCCTTGAATCGAGAATGCTCAGCGCAGTGCCGCTTGCGGCAAACCCGAAAAGCGCGATGCTGATCACCATAAAGGAGAGGTGGTTCCACTGGCTGATCGAGAAGATCCTTGCCAGAAGTACCTCAAAGGCAAGAGAAGAGAGAGATACGAGGAAAACGGCAGGGAGAATCATCACTTTTCCCCGGAGGCTTGCAGCGCATGGCCTGTCATAGGGACAAAGAGAACACCGGCGATCTGCCAGACAGTGTAGTCATCCCCTTTCTTGGTGACCAGCACAAGGTTCTGGTAGCTGAAAGGGTTCCCCAAAGGAAGAACCAGCCGCCCCCCATCTTTAAGCTGTGCCAAAAGGGGCGGGGGGATATGGTCCACGGCAGCGGTGATCATAATGGCGTCGTAGGGCGCGCCCTTTCTCCAGCCGAAGTAGCCGTCACCGCAGCGGGCCTCAACATTGCTATAGCCCTGAGAATCCAGAAGCCTGTCGGCCGCAGCGCAGAGCTTCTCTTTGATCTCTATGCTGATCACCTCCCCTGCCACCTTAGAAAGCACCGCTGCCTGGTATCCTGAGCCAGTTCCTATCTCGAGCACCTTTTCATCACCATTGAGCTCGAGCAACTCCGTCATCAAGGCTACGATATAGGGCTGCGATATGGTCTGTCCTTCGCCGATCGGCAGGGGCGAATCCGTGTATGCCCTGAAAACCAGACTGGCCGGGACAAAGAGGTGCCTTGGGACCTCCTGCATGGCCGCCAGCACCCTTTTATCCACAACCCCGCGCATGCTGATCTGCTTTTGCACCATCAGCTCTCTGGATTGGGTATATTTATCGGGATTAGTTGCAGCTAATGCAACAAGGTTCGCTAACCCGAATATAATAAGGGTAATAAATAGAGACAATAATTTACCCATGGCGACACTCCCAGCAGGATTTAATCACTATACCCAAACTACTTGAATATGCAGATTCAGAGCCTAGCTCGGATGCCAGAACAAGGCACAATATGCAGACCTTTCGATCGATTAACTGCGTTAATCCTCTATCGGTAGATGTAAATGCAAGCATTTAACATCTTGAATGGTTAAATACTGTAACGCAGTGCTGGCTTTCGAGCTACGCTCCCGTTGGGCAAGGCGAGAGGCAACCTCTTCAGCGTTATAAAACCTTGATGTAGAATGCTAGATCTTCGGCTTTATGCCTTGAATCTAGTCACCTCTCTACTTGCTGATTCCTGCATCTTCAAGTAGCTTGGGTATATAGAGTATAGGAAGAATAAACAGCTTTTTTGAGTCAAGTAAGCAATAAACTGTGCGACTTAGCGTTTTGGCTTTAATAAGTGCTGTTATTGATTACTTAATTTGTATTGAATGAAGCGGCAATAAACAGAGAGAGCAACTGCAAATGGAATACTTGTATCCCTTGTGCTCACAAGCGAGAAAAAGTCACCTGCAGGAAAACGAGTAAAGGTTCACAGCCATTAGTAGACTTAAATCGCTCTTAATATGGAACGAGTCGAGATTAACGTTGGAAATTGCCGCTCTGCTTTCTCTATAATTGGAAATCATAAAGCAGTGCTTACTGCTTGAAAGCTTCTTTTAAACTATTTGAATATTATTGCTAAATAATAGGTAATTACTCTGGTCGTTGCCATTTAAGCTTATTTCCGCGTTGAAAAATGCTCATTTAAACGACTAAACTGCGCTTTTTCGCCTTGAACTCAGCATAAATGGCTTAGCCCTGAGCATTTACAGTCTTATTTGAGAAAAACACCTTAAATTATTGAGGTGCTGAGTAGTTACAATAATAGATTAAACATGGTTTTTAATTGTGCTGTTTTGGAGGTGTATTTTGTTATTAAACAAATATAAGAAAATAGTTGTTTTAACAGGGGCGGGCATTTCGGCCGAATCCGGTATTAAAACATTTCGTGATACTGATGGCCTATGGGAAAGTTACCCTGTGGAAGATGTTGCAACGCCTGAGGGGTACAGGCGCAATCCGGAATTAGTCTTAGATTTTTATAATCAACGTCGTCGCGAATTATCTAAGGAGCAGATAAAAGAAAATGCTGCCCATTCTGCATTAGCGGAACTAGAAGCGAACTTTAATGGAGAGTTTCTCTTAGTTACACAAAACATTGATAATTTGCACGAAAAAGCAGGCTCTAAGAATATTATTCATATGCATGGTGAGTTACTAAAAGCACGTTGCCCTGAATCGAATCAAGTTATTCCGTGGCAAGGTGATCTTATTCGCGGTGATATGTGCAGCTGTTGTCAGCCTGCAGCACAGTTGCGCCCGCATATTGTCTGGTTTGGTGAGCTGCCGCAACGTTTAGATGAGATTTATTATCACCTTGCAGATGCGGATCTGTTTATTGCCATTGGCACCTCAGGCACAGTTTACCCTGCGGCTGGTTTTGTTGAACAAGCAAGTCGCGCGGGTGCGGACTCTATTGAAATTAATTTAGATGCCAGTGAAGTACAGAGCCACTTTGATCTGGTGCAACATGGTAAGGCAACAGAATTAGTACCACAGCTGGTCAAATCTTTACTTGTTTAATAATAAAATACCGTGCTTGTCGAATTCGAGCAGTGCTTAGTGATACGCAAAAATATCTGCTGCTGTGCTAACTATCTATTGGTGAACAGTCTCACTCAGTAAGTGATGCAGTCAGCCTTTTCAGTATTGATTGAGTTAAATACAGGACTGAATTCTCGAAAAAATGATAAGGGCATGAATCGCAGCCAATAAGGTCTACCATTGTTTTAACAAAGCTGTGATTTTCTGCATATAGGATGCTAACCATGCGCTATCTGATTTCCTGTTTTATTTTAATATCACTTTGGGGTTGTAATAACGACCCTGAAAATATAGCGCTTGGCACTTTGGAGCGGGATCGTATTGCCCATACGGCAACCAGCAATGAAGTGATAGTAGCTCTGCCCGTTGAGCAGGGCAGCATGGTAACAAAAGGCACAGTTTTGGTAAGGTTAGATGACACCATTCAAAAAGCGCAAGTTGCCAAATCAGAGGCAGAAGTGGCTCAAGCTAAAGCCAATTTAGAAAAACTGCAGAAAGGAGCCAGAGAAGAGGAGATAGCCGCTGCAAAAGCAAATGTTGCCGGCGCAAAAGCGACGCTGCTTGAAAGTGAAGCGAATTATAAGCGATTGAAAAAATTAACCAAAAAAAAGCTGGCAAGTCAGGCTGAACTTGACAGATCGCTCGCATCTCGAGATTCCGGACTTGCCAGCCTGCACAGTATGCAAGAGCAGTTACGGGCATTAATTAAAGGCACACGAGAAGAGGACTTACGCATTGCGCAGGCCAATCTGCAAGCCGCCATTGCAGCCCTTGCCGGTGAACAAAAAAAATTGGAGGATCTCACCATAAAAGCAAGCCGCGACGGCATCTTGGACAATCTGCCCTGGAACTTAGGAGAGCGTGTTACAGCCGGCAGCCCACTGGCAATCGTACTTGCCGGCAAAGCGCCTTACGCCCGCGTTTATATTGCCGAGATTTATCGCGTTAAGATTAGAGTCAAGGATAAACTCATCGTACATATAGACGGGATAGAGCAAGCTATTGAGGGCTCTGTTCGCTGGATTTCCAATGAGCCGGCCTTTTCTCCCTATTACGCACTCAACCAGCAGGAACGTTCTCGTCTGATGTACTTAGCAGAAGTACAGCTGCCGGACAGCGCTGCGGACTTACCTTCCGGCATACCTGCACAAGTGGAAATGCCATGAGCCAATACGTAATAAAAGTCACTCAGCTGCGTCGGGATTTTGCTGATTTAACCGCAATACAGAACCTGGATCTTGCTGTCGAAAAAGGCCAAATCTACGGTTTCCTGGGGCCAAACGGTTCCGGGAAAACCACCGCAATCCGCATGTTAACCGGATTGCTGAAACCAACAGCGGGCGACATTCAAATAATGGGGCTTAAATTACCTCAAGATGCTGAAAAATTGCGCATGCATATTGGTTATATGACGCAAAAATTTTCACTCTACGATGATCTGAGCGTGATCGAAAATTTAAAGTTTATCGCAAAAATTTATGGC
>NZ_CEZLMY010000004.1:0-12029 GCF_983033635.1 Psychromonas sp.
GTCTATCTGGGCATTATTGCTTTATATAATGCCTTTTCAGATAAAGTATTAGCAGGGCGAGCCGCTGCAATTCTGACTTTAGTCGGGGTGATTAATTTACCGATAATCCATTACTCCGTTGTCTGGTGGAATACCTTACATCAGGGCGCAACAATCAGTAAATTTGAAAAGCCTTCAATGGCCCCTGAGATGCTTTGGCCTCTTCTTATTATGATCATCGCTTTTGCTGCATTTTTAGGGACATTAACTTTGATGCGCTTTAGAAATGAAATTTTAGCCAGAGAGAGTCACCGCCCTTGGGTGACTTTATTAATAGAAAACAGAAATGCACAATATTTAACGGGAGATAAATAGCATGGCGTTCAGTTCAATCGCAGATTTTTTTTCCATGGGTGGTTATGGTTTTTATGTTTGGTTATCTTACTGTATCTCTTTTCTCTCTTTAATTGTCTTGATAATCAATACAATAAATAAAAAAAAGAAAATTTTAAAAACAGTCAAGCAACGTATTGCACGCCAACGACGTATTAAAAACGCACAAAATATGGAAGGTACTCTATGAACCCCAGACGTAAAAAACGTTTATTAATCACCTCTTCATTAGTGGTTGGTTTGTCCCTTACGTTAGGTTTGGTATTGTTTGCCCTGCAGCAAAATATTGACCTGTTTTATACGCCAACAGAAATTATTAAAGGTAAGAATGAAACGGGTGTGAAACCTGAAATTGGGCAACGTTTACGTGTGGGTGGTATGGTTGTACCTGGAACGGTAAAGCGTGATCCTACAAGTTTAAAAGTGAGCTTTGATCTGATTGATAATGGTGGTGGTATCGTTACTGTTTTCTTTAATGGCATTTTACCTGACCTGTTTAGAGAGGGGCAGGGCATTGTTGCACAAGGAGAATTAATTAATGCGACACAGATTAATGCCTTTGAAGTGCTTGCTAAGCATGATGAAGAATATATGCCACCTGAAGTAGCTGATGCGCTAAAAGGTATGGATCATCTGAAAAACAATAATAATAGATAAAAGGACAGCTCAATGCTTGCTGAAATAGGTCAATTTGCGTTAGCAGTAGCGTGTA
Source organism: Psychromonas sp. (assembly GCF_983033635.1). NCBI lineage: Bacteria > Pseudomonadati > Pseudomonadota > Gammaproteobacteria > Alteromonadales > Psychromonadaceae > Psychromonas > Psychromonas sp. The sequence goes on from NZ_CEZLMY010000004.1 coordinate 1,085, forward strand.
TGTTGTCACTCTTACAAACTGTTTACCCGCTTTATGGTATTTATGCTCGTCAGCAAACTGCTATCGAATCGGCAAAAATACTGACTGTTCTACAGTTTGTATTTGTTTTATTGTCATTTCTTATTTTAAGTTATCTGTTTCTGGTAAATGACTTTACTGTCACCTATATTGCGACCAATTCTAATTCGGCATTACCCTGGTATTACCGTTTATCTGCAGTATGGGGCGCACACGAAGGTTCATTATTATTATGGGTGTTTTTACTGTCATTATGGAGCACGGCAGTTGCGCTGATGAGTAAACGTCTGCCTATTGAATCGATTGCGAGAGTGCTGGCTGTACTAGGTTTATTATCACTGGGTTTTTACCTGTTTGTTTTATTAACTTCTAATCCATTTTTACGTACCTTGCCATATTTCCCTGTTGATGGACGAGATCTTAATCCACTCTTACAGGATATCGGTCTGGTTGTGCATCCCCCTATGTTATATATGGGCTATGTCGGATTCTCTGTGGCATTTGCTTTTGCTATTGCCGCATTGCTGGAAGGGCGTTTAGATAGTGCGTGGGCAAAGTGGTCTCGCCCCTGGACTATGGCTGCTTGGGTTTTCTTAACCTTAGGAATCGCATTGGGCAGTTGGTGGGCATACTCTGAATTAGGTTGGGGTGGTTGGTGGTTCTGGGATCCGGTTGAAAATGCTTCATTTATGCCTTGGATTGCAGGTACTGCGTTAATTCACTCGTTAGCCGTTAGTGAAAAACGTGGCGTTTTTAAATCATGGACTGTTTTATTGGCGATTAGCGCATTTTCATTAAGCCTTCTAGGCACATTTTTAGTGCGTTCAGGGGTGCTTGTTTCTGTGCATGCATTTGCCAGTGATCCCGCTCGCGGTCTATTTATATTAGGCTTTTTGATCCTGGTGATCGGTGGTTCATTATTACTCTATGCTGTGCAAGCCGCAAAAGTAAAAAGCCGTGGACGTTACCGTCTGCTTTCGCGTGAGAGCTTGTTACTAAGCAACAATATTTTCTTGATTGCAGCATTAATCGTTGTTTTGTTAGGCACCTTGTTGCCGCTTATCCATAAAGAGATCGGCCTGGGCAGTATTTCAATCGGCGAACCTTTCTTTAATCGTATGTTTAGTGTACTGATTGTACCATTTGCACTGTTTTTAGGTGTTGGCCCTTTAGTGCGTTGGAAGCGTCAAAATCTATCAGAATTAATTAAACCGCTTGGCAGCTCTCTTGTCGCTACTATTGTACTCACACTGTTATTTTTAATTTTATTTGCCTCTCATTTTACCTGGCTTGCGCTGTTAGGTGTATTCCTTGGTTTTTGGGTATTAACAACAACCTGCTATGAGCTTTATTTACGGGCAACACATCGCTTTACTCTATTTAAAGGTTTAAGCAAGCTAGGCAATAGCCATTGGGCGATGAGTTTAGGTCATGCCGGTTTTGCTGTGATGGTAATGGGGATTACCATGACTCAAAATTATTCAATTGAGCGGGATGTGAAATTAGCTGTGGGAGAGAGCATAGCTTTTGAACATTACGATTTTCATTTTGATGCAATACAAGCCTTAAATGGTCAAAATTATACGGGCAGTATGGGCATATTTACGGTGCGTAAAGATCAAAACCTGATAGCAACGATGCAGGCTGAAAAACGTATTTATACAGTGCAGAGAATGCCCATGACCGAAGCGGCAATTGATGCTGGTTTTACCCGTGATTTGTATATCGCGATGGGTGAAATGTTACCAGATGGCGCATGGGCGGTACGAATTTATTACAAACCATTTATACGCTGGATCTGGTTTGGTCCTTTGATGATGTCATTCGCAGGGATACTGATGATGCTGGATCGCCGTTATCGTATTAAGAAGGTCGAAAAACCGTTACAGGAGAACTGTTAAGCATGGCTAATACACGTAAAATAATCACTTTATCGGTACCGTTAATCATCTTTTTTGTGGTCTGTTTTTTTCTCTTTAAAGGCTTGTACTCTGATCCTCGAAAATTAGATTCAGCACTGATAGGCAAAAGTGTTCCTGAGTTTACTCTGCAGGATATTTATAATCCTGAAAAACAGTACGATGCTTCGATTTTTAAAGGGCAAAAAATGTTACTTAATGTGTGGGCTACCTGGTGCCCTACATGTTATGCCGAGCATAAATTCTTAAATGAATTAGCAGGACAAGGTATTTATATCATAGGTATGAATTACAAAGATAACCGTCCCAAAGCGATCAAATGGTTAACCGATCTTAAAGATCCTTATCAAATAAGCTTGTTTGATAAGAATGGAATGTTAGGACTTGATCTTGGTGTTTATGGCGCACCGGAAACCTACTTGATTGATAGCAAAGGCATTATTCAATACCGCCATGTAGGCGCTCTGAATGAAAAAAATTGGCGGAATACTGTATTGCCTCTATTTAATGAGATGGAGTAAATGATGCGATTAATTTCATTGCACGCTTATTTAAGCCCGATTTTTGTTTTACTGTTGTGTTTTATCAGTAGTTCGGCCAATAGTGCTATTGATACTTTTGAATTTGATAGCACAGAACAGGAGCAGCTTTTTCATGATTTAAGTAAAAAGCTGCGTTGCCCGAAATGTCAGAACCAAAATATTTCCGATTCAAATGCTCAACTTGCAAAAGATTTACGTAATAAAACCTACGAATTAGTCAAGCAGGGTAAAAATGAAGAGCAGGTTGTTGATTATATGGTTGCCCGTTTTGGTAACTTTGTGCGTTACGATCCGCCGATGACACCCGCTACTATCTTCTTATGGCTAGGCCCGCTTCTTTTTATTTTACTTGGTTTCTATTTTTTATACGGTCAAATAAAGAAACAGAATAAACCCGAACAGCAATTAGATTTGCAAGAGGCAAAGCGTTTACAAAAAATTCTGGGTAAAAAAACAGCGGCCGATGAAAAGCTTAAACAGGGGAGTAAGAAATGATTTTACAGTTTTGGTTAGGCGCTATATTGCTACTTATTATTGCTTGCGTTGTATTTGTTTCTCCTTTTATTTTTCAGAAAAAGCAATTCGTTAAAACTGAAAATGAGTTAAATCGTAATCTGCTTAACCGTGACTTATATGAGATCCGTTTAGCTGAACTTGAGCAGGATGAACAGCAAGGTCTTATTATCGATAAAAAGAAAATAATTACCGAGCTGCAGCATAATTTACTCGACGATACAGTTCAACAGCAGGTAAAAAAAGAGTTCACAAAAAACAAAATGTTATGGTTACCCGGTTTACTGGTGTTGATTTTAGGCAGTGTTAGTCTGTACTGGTCGGTGGGTTCATATCAGCAAGTAGATAACTGGCAAAACGTATTACAACGATACCCTGCGCTGCAGAATAAACTGTTTAATGATTCGAGTAGTCGTCCAAGCGATCAAGATTTACGAGACATTATGTTAGGTTTGCGCACGCATCTTACAACTCAAGCTGATGACGCTGATGGTTGGTTATTGTATAGCCGTTTGGCAATGGTATTTAAAGATGCCGAGCTGGCCTTAAATGCAGTAAAAAAAGCTTATTTATTAGATTCTGATTCAATTGATATCCGTCTTGTATATATTCAACTTAAAATGCAGATGGGGGATCAATACTCTCGGAATCAAGCTGAGGTTATGCTGGTTAAGCTATTAAAAGATCAGCCAGATGAACTTGAAGCTTGGTCAATGTATGCTTTTATGGCACTGGAAAAACAAGATTTCAGTTCTGCAATTCAACGTTGGCAAAAAATGCTCACCTTAGTTGATGAAAATTCCGAACAAGCTGGGATTTTGCATGACAGTATCGCCTATGCAAAAAATCAGATGACGGGTGCGACAAAAACAACACCAGCGCTTGAACATTCACCGACAGTTGAAAACAGTGCGCAACAGAGTGTGATTGCGCCGCTAGGTGAAACTTACCAGGTTCAAGTTTCAATTGCTGAAAAAGTTAACCTTCCTGAAAATGGTTTCTTGTTTGTTTTTGCGCAACGAGTTGACTCTGCAATGCCTGTTGCTGCACTGAAAATGAAGATCACCAGCTTCCCTGTTACCGTTGAACTCTCGGATGCTAATTCCATGATGGAAGGGGATAAGTTAAGCGCCCAGCCGGAGTTTATTATCAAAGCACGTATTTCCTTAGACGGTAGTATCACTTCCGGGACGTGGCAAGGGCAAACTGAGGTAATAAAAGCAGGCGAAAAGAGCCCTATTAAACTACTTGTTTCGCAACCATTATAAAACACACGCTTATCTGGCAATAGGCGTATGTTTTTTATTTGGAGTGTGACTGTTTTTTAATTATACTTGTTTTATCTCTTTTTTAGGTGAATCTTACTCTTCTATGCTAACGCGAATTTGTTTTGTTTTTCTTTTACTGTTTTCCAGCTTTTCTTCTGCACAAACGGTAAATGGTGATCCTCAGTATCAAATGAGCGATCCTGTTGAACCTGTCAACCGTCTTATCTGGGATTTTAATTACCAGGTTTTAGATGCTTATATATATCGTCCGGTAACACAAAGTTATGTTGATTGGGTACCGACGGGAGGGCGTAAAGCCATTAATAACTTCACATTAAATTTTGAAGAGCCATCGACCATGGTCAATAATTTAATCCAGTTGGATTTTAAAAATTCAGCCGGTGCGCTGTTTCGTTTTTCTGTTAATTCTACATTCGGAATCTTGGGGTTCTTTGATTTAGCGGATAAGATGGGGATTGAACGGCGTCGTGAGACCTTTTCTAATGTGCTTGGGCGTTGGTCTGTGCCCAATGGGCCCTACTTAATGCTTCCTGTGCTGGGGCCTAGAAGTACCCGAAAATTAGTGGGTAGTTTTGTTGATGGTTTATATTTCCCGGTCAGTTACCTTACTTTTTGGCAAAATCTCGGTCTTTGGGGGCTTGATGGTTTAGATAAACGTGAAAGCCTGTTAGGGCAAGAGCCTCTCCTTGAGCAGTCACTTGATCCTTATATCTTTGTTAAAGAAGCCTATATCCAATATGAAGCATTTAAGTTTTATTCAAAGAGTGAAGATATAAACCGACTTATGGAAGAAAAATCAGAAGGGAAAGAAGAGGTGATTGATGCTGATTTAGAGGAGTTTATGGATGAGATAGATTGAGCCATTTCCCAGCTTAAATCCAACAGCTACACTATGACAATAAATATTTTTAAACTAACCTTAGGAGGTTAAGTGTCTAACATTAATTTAATTACCATTGATGGTCCAAGTGGATCAGGTAAAGGTACGGTTTGCCATATTTTAGCAAAAAAACTTAATTGGAATCTGCTTGATAGTGGCGCACTGTATCGAATTTTGGCGTTTGCTGCACTGCAGGAAAAAATAAGCTTAGATGATGCAGATAAATTATCTAAATTAGCGCTAAACTTACAAGTATCCTTTGAGTCGAATGGTGTTGGCGTTGATACCTTATTAGCTGGTGAAAACGTTGGTGATAAATTACGAACTGAGACAGTGGCACAGGCAGCGTCACAAGTTGCGTCAATGCAAGTGGTTAGAGATGCTTTATTAGCGCGCCAAAAGGCGTTTCGACAAGCGCCCGGCTTGATTGCTGATGGACGAGATATGGGCACTGTGGTTTTTCCTGATGCCCCTGTGAAGGTGTTTTTAGACGCCAGTGCTGAAGAGCGCGCACAACGCCGTTTTAATCAGTTGCAAGAAAAGGGTTTTAATGTTAGCATCGCGCAAATTTTAAGCGAAATCAAAGAACGAGATTTTCGTGATCGAAATCGTGCTGTTGCGCCGTTAAGGCCGGCAGAAGACGCATTAGTGATCGACTCAACATCATTAACAATTGATGAGGTTGTGAATCAGGTTCTTGAGCTGACTAAGCTGAAATTAAATTTGGCAGGGGAATAATCTCCTGCTGTTAAAAACACTGCTTTATGGATGAAGTGGTTATCTTTCTTGCCTCCCTTACTAATGGATTGTGAGTGGTTGTATAAAATAAGTGTGAATAAATAGATGATGGAATCTTTTGCTGAACTATTTGAAGAATCTCTTCAACAGGTAGAAACTCGCCCGGGTACGATTGTTAAAGGTACAATCGTAGGAATTCGTAACAACCTAGTATTCGTTGATGCTGGTCTTAAATCTGAAGCTGCAATCCCAGCTGAAGAATTCAAGAACGCTGCTGGCGAAATCGAAGTTGCTGTTGGCGATGTATGTGATGTAGCACTTGACGCGGTTGAAGATGGTTTCGGTGAAACTAAACTTTCTCGTGAAAAAGCGAAACGTCATGAAGCTTGGATCCAGCTTGAGAAAGCATACGAAGACCAAGAAACTGTTATCGGTGTTATCAACGGTAAAGTTAAAGGTGGTTTCACTGTTGAATTAAACGGTATTCGTGCATTCTTACCTGGCTCATTAGTTGACGTACGTCCTGTACGTGACACTGCTCACCTTGAAAACAAAGATATTGAATTCAAAGTGATCAAACTTGACCAGAAACGTAACAACGTTGTTGTGTCTCGTCGTGCTGTTATCGAAACTGAAAACAGTGCAGAACGTGAAGAGCTGCTTGAAAATCTTCAAGAAGGTCAAGACGTTAAAGGTATCGTTAAAAACCTAACTGACTACGGTGCTTTCGTAGATCTAGGTGGTGTAGACGGCCTGTTACACATTACAGATATGGCTTGGAAACGCGTTAAGCACCCAAGTGAAATCGTAAACGTTGGTGATGAAATCAACGTTAAAGTACTTAAGTACGACCGTGAGCGCACTCGTGTATCTCTAGGTCTTAAGCAGCTTGGTGAAGATCCATGGGTAGCAATCGCTAAGCGTTACCCTGAGTCAACTCGTCTAACTGGTAAAGTTACTAACTTAACTGATTACGGTTGTTTCGTTGAGATCGAAGAAGGTGTTGAAGGTCTAGTTCACGTTTCAGAAATGGATTGGACTAACAAAAACATTCACCCGTCTAAAGTTGTTAACCTTGGTGATACAGCTGAAGTTATGGTTCTTGATATCGATGAAGAACGTCGTCGTATCTCTCTAGGCCTTAAACAGTGTAAAGCTAACCCATGGGAAGAGTTCTCTTCAACTCATGATAAAGGTCAGAAAGTTTCTGGTAAGATCAAATCTATTACAGATTTCGGTATCTTCATCGGTCTTGACGGCAACATTGACGGTCTGGTACATCTTTCTGATATCAGCTGGGATGTTGAAGGCGAGAAAGCAGTATTAGAGTACAAAAAAGGCGACGAAATCGAAGCTGTTGTACTACAAGTTGATCCAGAGCGTGAACGTATCTCTCTAGGTATCAAGCAAATTGCTGCTGACCCGTTCAATAATTACTTAGCAGAAAACAAGAAAGGGTCTATTGTTGTAGGTACTATTTCTGAAGTTGATGCTAAAGGTGCAACTGTTACTCTTGCAGATACTGTTGATGGTTACATCCGTGTTGCTGATATCTCACGTGACCGTATCGAAGATGCATCTACAGTGTTAAAAGCTGGTGAATCTGTTGAAGCTAAATTCGTTGGTGTTGATCGTAAAAACCGCGTAATTAGTCTTTCTATTAAAGCGAAAGATGAAGCTGACGAGAAAGAAGCAATTGATACATTAAAACAACAAGATGAAGCGAGCATGGGTAATGCAATGCTTGACGCGTTTAATGCTGCTAAAGGCAAATAATTAATAAGGTGGTAGTTTACTACCACCATTGATTAGCATTAACTGGAGTCGGTTTACTGCATTCATTTATGAAAACGAGGTAAGTTATGACTAAGTCTGATCTGATTGAAAGACTAACCAGCAAGCACTTTCAATTGTCGGTTAAAGAAGTTGAGGAAAGTGTAAAAGAAACGCTAATGTTAATGACCAATTCACTTGCTAATGGTGAGCGAATTGAAGTTAGAGGCTTTGGCAGTTTCTCATTACATTTTCGAGCCCCGCGCGTTGGACGTAATCCCAAAACGGGAGAGAAAGTTGAACTGGGTGGCAAGTATGTTCCTCATTTTAAACCTGGCAAAGCATTGAGAGAGCGAGTAAATGCCGCAAATGCTTAATTAAAAATGATGCTTTTATAGCACCATTTTTTTTGCCCGTTAGTTAATAATTAAAACAAAATATTCAAACTATTCATATCAATGATTTATTCCCAAATGTATTTATAATACACTGCTACATTCATACTTTTCTTTTAGGTGTTACCATGAAACGCTTCCTGACTTTAATTGTAACTGTATTGCTGTTTGCTGTTGCTGTTGTGCTCGGTTTAAAAAACCAACAATTCATTAATGTTAACTATCTAATAGCACAAAGTGAAATGCGCCTTGCTACGCTATTGGCAATCATATTTATGCTGGGTTTTGTTGTTTCGGCTATTTTTGCCACACTGTTTTATTTTAAATTGAAAATGAAAAATAGGCTGTTACGCAAACATAATAAAAAACTGTGTAAAGAGCTTGATCAGTTACGCATCGCACTTACATTTGAAAAAGATTAATTTTTAGTGCAAGAGATATTCTTCCTTTTACTCCCTGTTGCAGCCTTTTACGGCTGGTATATGGGGGTGCGCAGTGTACATCAGAAAAATCAGAAAAAAGGCAATAAGCTCAGTCGCGATTATGTAAAAGGTTTGAATTTTCTATTAAGCGAGCAGCCCGATAAAGCGGTTGATCATTTTATCGCTCTATTAGAAGTTGATAATGAAACGATTGAAACCCATCTTGCCTTAGGTAATCTATTTCGCCAACGTGGTGAAGTTGAACGTGCTATTCGTATTCATCAAAACTTAATTGCCCGCCCTGCATTAACGCGAGAACAAAGAGACTTAGCACTGTTGCAGTTAGGTAAAGATTTTTACCAGTCTGGTTTGTTTGATCGCAGCGAAGAGATATTTATTCAGTTAAAACAATCCCCTGAATACCGAGAAGTTGCGTTTGAAAATCTTTTGCGAATTTATCAGCAGCTTAAAGAGTGGAAGGATGCCGTTTTAGTGGCAGAAACATTAAATAAACTGTCTAAAGGCAAAACCAATAGAAGAACCTTATCTTATCTGTACTGCAGTTTGGCTGAACAGTTAAAAAAAACCAGCGAAGAAAAACAAAAAATTAAACTTTATCAAAAAGCACTGGCTGTATTTCCTCGATGCATTCGCGCAACTATTGCACTGTCTGATTATTATGAGCAGCAAAATAAACCTGAAAAAGCATTACAAACTTTGCAGTCAATACCTGAAGTAGATATCGATTTTACTGAAGTGATTTTAGACAAGCTGTTAGCACTACATCAGCAGCTCGGCAGTGAAAAGGAGTTAATCTCTTACCTGTATCATGTTGTCAGCTTAGGTGGTGGGGCCAGTGCGGTTGTGTTGTTATCTAAATTGATTGCTAAATATCAAAGTATCGATAAAGCGCAGGCATTTATGTTACAAGAGTTGCGACGTAACCCGACGATGAAAGGTTTTAATCATTTAATGACTTACCATTTGCGATTGGCTGAGTCGGAAAATGAAAAAGAGAGTTTATCTTTCCTGCGCAAATTAGTATCAGAACAAATTATGCTTCGTCCACAATATCGCTGTCAAAAATGTGGCTATTCAAGTAAAAAGCTATTTTGGTTGTGCCCTTCCTGTAGAAGCTGGGGAAGGATCAAACCCATACGTGGATTAGATGGCGAGTAATATCAATTCCTGTTCGATATTGGAACTAGAAATAAAGTTAAAAGTTAAAAGAGGAAATTAAATGAGCCAGTTAGTCGATCCAAAAGTAGTTATCGCCTTAGATTATGCCGATAAGCAGCAAGCATTAGATTTTATCAATCAACTTGATCCTACTAGTTGTCGTTTAAAAATCGGTAAAGAGATGTTTACCCATTTTGGTCCTGACTTTGTAAAACAGCTAGTCGCTAAAGATTTTGATCTGTTTTTAGATCTTAAGTTCCATGATATTCCCAATACCGTTGCTAAAGCTGTTAAAGCGGCTGCTGATCTGGGTGTGTGGATGGTTAATGTTCATGCCAGTGGTGGCCGCCGCATGATGGAAGCTGCTAAAGCAATTCTCGAACCTTATGGTGATAAAGCTCCGTTATTAATTGCGGTAACTGTTTTAACCAGTATGGATCAGTCCGACTTAAAAGAGTTAGGCATTGAGCTTTCACCAGCCGAGCAAGTTAAGCGCCTGGCAATATTAACTAAATCATCCGGGCTTGATGGCGTTGTCTGCTCTTCTCATGAAGCAGAGGAGTTAAAAGCTTTATTAGGTGCAGACTTTAAACTGATCACCCCGGGTATCCGTCCTGCAGGCTCAGATGCGGGCGATCAGCGTCGTATTATGACGCCTAAGCAAGCCGTAGATGCTGGCTCTGATTATCTGGTCATTGGTCGCCCGATTACCCAGGCTGAAAATCCAGCACAGGTATTAAATGAGATAAACGCAACCTTAGTTTAATTATCTAAAGAATTTTTATTAAGAACATGAATCGTTTGTGAAAATTTGCAAGTGCGACTTTAGTCACGCCACTAAAGTCGCATCTCCCAAAACATATTATAAATGTCATGCCTTACTGTGAATGCAATTACTAGCGGGTTTTAAAACCTGCTTTTTATTATTGGAACTGTTTAATGAAAAAAATTGATATTAATAGGTATAAAGCTGAGTTTATGGAAAAATTTGCTTTTGATTTTAAACAGTGGATGTCGCCGGCGATTCGAGATTATTACTCATTATTTATCAAAAAAGCGCACAATAATAAAACTCAACTGCTTTCTTGGGTTAAAGAGTATTCCATCTTAAAAGATGGGCGTTCAATCAATGTGGCGCAAAAACCCGTGCAGCTTTCACCGGAAGCTCGAGAGCTTTTTTTGCAGTTACAAGCGCAAATAGGTGAAGAGGTACATGTCGGTGATTGGCTAACCATTTCCCAACAGCGAATTGATCAATTTTCTGCTGTCACTGAAGA
>NZ_CEZLMY010000004.1:12039-12585 GCF_983033635.1 Psychromonas sp.
GCTCGGGCAGAAAAAGAATCGCCCTTTAAAACCACTATTGCCCATGGTTTTTTAACCCTGTCGCTATTGCCGCGCTTAACCGACAGTGTCAACCCGAAGAAACCGCTCTACCCGAATGCGAAGATGACGGTGAATTATGGCCTTAACCAAGTGCGCTTTCCTTATCCGGTTAAAACAGGCAGTGTGGTGCGTGCGCATAGCCGTTTAATTAAAATTACTCCCATAAAACGCGGCTTAGAGATAGAAAAAGAGATTTCGATTGAGATAAAAAACACCCGCCGCCCTGGTTGTGTTGCCGTTTCTGTTGTGCGTGTTTATTTTTAAATTCAAGTGGTTACTAGCCGTTAATATTATCCTGGCTGCTTAAGCTGGGGTAATCCTTCCTACAAAATAAATTAATTTCCTATTTTTCCTAAAGTTATTTTTTGAGCTGTCGATAAGGTTATTAAGTCTGAACATCGACTGTTTTGAAAATGAACCGTTAAAGAAAAAAAGTTTAAAAAAGATTTAAAGTTATTTTTTAAGCGGTCGATAACAGATACATAC
>NZ_CEZLMY010000004.1:12595-55917 GCF_983033635.1 Psychromonas sp.
GATACATACTTAATCAAACTGATTACAAGTTTTATAAATAACTTAAGTCAGAAATAAAGAAACCTAGGAGCTTATTATGGTAGCAGTAGTAAATACAAACGTGATGTCACTGAATGCACAACGTCAGTTAAACAAATCACAAGGCACACAAAACCAAGCTATGGAACGTTTATCTTCTGGCTTACGTATCAATAGTGCTAAAGATGATGCAGCGGGTCTTGCAATCTCAACTGGCATGCAGTCACAAATCAAAGGTATCAACCAAGCGGTTCGTAATGCCAACGATGGTGTTTCAATGGCGCAAACTGCAGAGGGTTCAATGGATGAGATGACTAACATCCTACAACGTATGCGTGAACTATCTGTACAATCATCAAATGATACTAACTCAGCAGAAAACAGACAGGCAATCCAAAAAGAGGTTGACCAACTGCATGGTGAGCTTGACCGTATCGCTGAAACTACAGAATTCAATGGTACTAAATTACTTGACGGTAGTGCTGGCTCAACAACACTGCAAATTGGTGCAAACTCAGGTCAAACATTAAGCTTCTCAATTGATTCTGTAACAACCAATGATTTAGGTTTAAACGGTAACTTAAATAAAGGTGATGTAAACGGTGGTCGTGTAACAGTTGGTGATATGACTGCTACAGAAGTTGCTATTAATGGCGTAGCAATTGGTGAAGTTGAAACCGCCAAAGACTACGGTAATGCTGCGGGTAATATGGCCAGTGTTATTAATGAAAAAACAGCTGAAACAGGTGTAACTGCAAGTGCCTATAACGTGGTACAAGGAGATGCATTAGATTCTAATGGCGCAACACCAAGCGGTGTTACATCAGGTATGAGTATTGCGGTGGGTAATGGTGCTGCAGTAACACTTGGTGCCACCTCTTCAATGGATAACTTAGTTGAAACGATTAACCGTGATGTTGAGGGTGTAACTGCCTCATTAGGTGATAAAGGTGAGTTAGTATTATCAAATGATACGGGTGCATCGATTACTGTTGATGGTTTGACAACAGGCTCAGGTATGACTGATATTGACGGCACTGCACAGGAAGGCTACATTGCCCTTGATAGTAAAGATGGTAGTCCAATCACTGTACATGACCAAGAAGATCCTGCTGATGCATCAGATGCGACTAATATGGGCTTCAGTGTAACCAATGGTGCTGGCTCTGTTCTTGCCTCTGCGGGTACTTTTGCTGCACTTACAGAAACTTCTGGCGTACAAATTAATGGTGTAGACTTAGTATCAACAACTGCTACCATAGCTGGTCATGTCGCTGCAATTAATGGATTAACGGATCAAACTGGTGTAACTGCAACTGAAGATGCTAGTGGTGGTATCCAATATTCGACAGCCGATGGCAGTGCTGTAGAGATCACCTCTAATGCGGATACACAAGCTGAACGTGATACCTCACTAGCAGCTCTTGGTTTCAGCAAAGAGATGGGTGGTAAAGTCATTGACTCGATGGGAACTAACGTAAGCACGGCAGCAGGTGCCTCTAATACGATTGATAAGATTGATGAAGCATTAGATAAAATCAGTGGTTCACGAGCAAACCTAGGTGCGATTCAAAACCGTTTAGGTTCAACGATTTCTAACTTAGAAAACGTATCGCAAAACTTATCGGCTTCTAACTCGCGAATTCAAGATGCAGACTTTGCGGCAGAAACCTCTAAAATGAGTAAAGCGCAAATCTTACAACAAGCAGGTACCTCAATGTTATCGCAGGCAAATGCGTCAGCACAAAGTGTACTCTCTCTTCTTGGTTAGAAGGGTAGCTAGTTAAGGATACAATATAGCTCCCTAGTGATAGGGGGCTTTTTTGCTTTTAAAAGTATTGAACGAAAGTGGAGGTTATATGTCTGATTTAAGTGTTAATGTCTCATCATCGGGGTTTATCGGCTTAGAGTCGGAAAAAGTGCCTGCTGAGCCTGTCAACAAAAAAACTGAGTTTGAAGTGAAAACCTCAGAAGTTGATGCTGCAGAAGTTAAAGCTGAACAGGAAAAAAAGGAAGTGGCACCAGCAGAGGTGCAAGAAGCTGTTGAAGAGATGACCGCATTCGTACAAAGTATGCAGCGTAACCTCTCCTTTACTATTGACGAGCAACTTGGCGAGAAAATTATCTCTGTGACAGATACGGAAACTGATGAAGTGATTCGACAAATTCCATCCGAGGAATTAGTTGTTTTACGTAAAAAAATGGATGATGTGGTCGGTATATTATTTGATACAAAAGTATAGCCGCTTATTCCCATGTTTTTTCGCTGCAATCTTATTGGCGATTTATTGTTATTGTGCATCTGTTAACACAATATTTATTTTATTCCGCTGTGTTTATGGGGACGGTAAAGTAATAAAATACGCTTAAGTAATAAAATAAAGTTAAGTAATATAATATCAGCGGTTATATTATTCACCTTTACTTTATTATAAAGTTTAATATGGTCTGATTATTGCTTTAAAGTAGATGGGTTTATCTGCCTATGCCGATAATATTATTTATTTTGCCAAGTTCGTAAGGAGTATTTATGTCTTCAATCACCTCTACAGGTCTGGGCTCTGGACTTAATATAAATGATATTGTTACTGCGATTGTCGGTGCTGAAAAAGATCCCGCTTTGTCAAAAATGACGGCAGCTGCCGGAGAAGCAACGGCAATGATTTCCGCTTACGGTCTGCTTAATAGCGAACTTTCCTCTTTTAAATCATCCTATAAAGATCTCGGCTATGCCTCTAGTTTTGCCGCAGCCACCGCAACCAGCAGTGACAACTCTATTCTAGATGCGACATTAGGTTATGGTGCTGAAACCGGGCAGTGGGAATTTGAAGTCAAGCAGCGTGCACAAGCACATACCTTGGTTTCTGCAGAAGCCAATGCCTTTACAGAGGTAACAGATGAAGTAGGTGAAGGGATTATTAAACTGACATTCGGCAGTTACAGCGCAGATGGCAGTACCTTTACCGCAGATCCGGATAAAACGTTTGAAACAATCAATATCTCGAATACGATTGATCCCATCACGGGTAAAAGTAATAACTCGCTTGAAGGGCTGCGTGATGAAATTAATGATAAAGATAACAATTATAGTGTCTCAGCATCGATTATAAATGATGGCAGTAACTACCGTTTAATATTAACCAGTAAAGAAACAGGCGAGCAGAGCGCAGTTGAACTCACCGCCACCGATCTGGCGGGCGATCCTATTCCTGCAGGAACGGGCTTAGACCGCTTTACTTTCAGTGCGGCGAGCAAAAATATGAGCCAGACTGTAGACGCTCAAGATGCTGAAATTGTTATGAACGGCATTACTATTACCAGTGCGACCAATGAGGTAGACAGTGTTATCGAAGGAGTTACGTTAAACTTAAAAGGCGCTGAAGTAGGTAAAACAGTTACTTTAAAAATAGATAGCGATACCAGTAAAGTGGAAGAGCAAATTCAAGCTTTTGTTGAAAATTATAATAATACTATCACTAAAATGAATGAGTTAACTACTTTTAATGGCGTCGGTGCAGCTGGTAACGGTGTGCTTAATGGTGATTCAACGATACGAAATATTCAAAGTATGATGCGCGGTGTGTTAAATACACAGGTGGATCATATTGATGGAACGATTCATAGTTTTGCCGATTTAGGTATGTTAACGCAGCGAGATGGAACACTCGAACTAAATGCGACTAAGTTTGCCGAGGCTTTAAAAAATGATATGTCAGGTGTTGCAGACTTTTTCACCGCAACGGGCGCGGCTACTGATTCGCAAATTTCATTTGATAGTAATGATAGTGCAACAAAACCAGGCACCTACGCGGTGGAAGTGACACAACTGGCAACGCAAGGTGCTTTAGCCGCTACCCTAGGGCCGGGTCTGGTGATGGATGACACCAACAATAGTTTTCAAATACGGGTCGATGGTTATGAATCAAGCTCTATTGATTTAAATATCGGTACCTACAGCACCATTGAAGAGCTGGCGCTCGATTTACAATCTAAGATCAATTCCGATACAAATTTTGTTGATAACGGCATCAGCGTTAAAATTATTAATGATGCTGGAAAGCTTTCTATTAGCTCCAATAAATACGGTTCATCCTCTACTGTGGCATTTACCAATAGCGATGCTAATTTTATAGCAAATTTAGGCTTTACAGGCTCCACTAGTATTACCGGATTAAATGTTGAAGGCAAGATTGACGGAATCGCTGCGAGCGGCAGCGGTCAGTACTTATTATCTGAAACGGGTGACTCAGACGGTATTAAACTGCTTATTGAAGGTGGTGCCCTCGGCAGCCGTGGAAATGTCACCTATGCCGAAGGGATGACTAAGTTGATGAATGACATATTAGATGGAATTATAGATAAAAATGTCTCTGAATCCAATGGTGATATCGAGTCAAGTCAGGGCATTGTTGATGGTAAAATCGATTCATTGTACAAAAAAATAACCAACTTAGAAGAGCAGGAAAAAGCCCTGATATACCGCACAGATAAACTCGAGACTCGCTTGTATAAAGAGTTTAATGCGATGGATATGGCGGTTTCAAATTTGAATAATACCATGAGCTACTTGCAAAGTGCTTTAGATGCGTTACCTGGGTATACCCGTGAAAAATAATTAGCTGGCGTAAATGGGAGAGGGTGTTGATTATCAATCTCTCCTTCCTATCTATTATCTCCAATAGATTTAACGATATAGCGCACATATTATCTATTTTCTCTTATTTTGTAATTATCCTCCCTATATAATTGATCCCTGAATTAATTTATTTCAATTAGGTGCTTAGATGACGTCTCAGATAGATCCTTTAATAGTAAAAATACAAACGCAATTATTAAGGGCGACCTTTATGAAAAATATGGCGACATTAAAGGAGAGAATGCCGGAGATCTATCGTTATTATGAAAATTATACGCCGCAAAATGTGCAGCTTGCCTTTGACGAGAATGGCTTCATTAATTTAGTTGCTGATAATGCATTTGTGTATCAAGAAGATCCTAAGTTATCCTCTCAGCAGCAGGTTGATGCTTTTATAACCAAACCACCTCAGTTTGATTATGACGTTTATGTGGCTAAAAATCATCAAAGCAAGTATGAGCATGAACGGGTTATCCATCGCATATTTAATAAGCGTCACGATGAGTTAGGGGCAAACAGTTTTAATAGATTAAAAGTAGGAGATAGCATTAATTACTTGACCATAATGGGTAGTGGTCTTGGTTATCATATTGAAGACTTATTTGAAAAGTTTGCTATCCGCTCCGCTTTTATTTATGAGCCTGAGCCGGATTGTTTTTATGCAACGCTGCATACCCTAGATATCACAAAATTATTAGATGCTTGTCGGCAAAGAGGAGGTGAAATTAGCTTTAAAATAGGGGGGAATGAAAGAGAATTTGTTAATGAAATTTATCACAGCTTCAAAAGACAAGGCTTTTTTAATCTTGCGCAAATGTACCAATACAGGCACTACAAAAGCGATAAAACGACGGATGCCTTTAAAAAAATAAAAGAAGTGATGCACCGCTATCAGGCTGGTTGGGGGTTTTGTGAAGATGAAATTATCGGGATTTCTCATACTCTAACGAATATTTCGACTAATAAAGCACATACGTTATTACAACATGCAAAATTTCAAGTAAAAGAGCAGCCTGTATTTATTATTGGTAATGGCCCCTCTTTAGATGAGTGCTTGCCGTTTATTAAAGATAACCAAGAAAATGCGATAATTATCTCCTCGGGTACCTCGTTAAAACCACTACTTGATTATGGTATTCAACCGGATATGCATGTAGAGCAAGAGCGTCCCGCATTTATCTATCCGTGGATTAAAAAAGTGGGGCATGAGGAAGTATTAAAAGAGATTCCCCTTCTTTGTTTGAATACCGTCTACCCACGAATTCTTGCCTTATTTAAGCAGCCCTATCTGATGCTCAAAGCTGCTGATGCTGGCACGAGTTTTATCCATGATCATATTTCAGATAAATATGAAGAATTATTTTTCTGTAATCCAACTGTAACCAATGCCTCGACAGCAGGTGCGATTGCGATGGGCTTTAAGAAATTCTTTCTTTTTGGTTTAGATTACGGCTTTAAATCTGTAGAAAAACATCACTCAAAAGGCAGTGCTTATTATGATGCTGATACCGACTTTAGTTTATCGGGGGAGCTGACCGTCGCGGGTAATTTTGTTGAGTCGGTGCAAACGACGAGAATATTTGATAACTCTCGCAGTGTGCTGGAGATGTTGCTGGAACAGAATCCAGACGTTAAGTGCGTTAATAGTAGTGATGGCGCTAAAATTTCACTTACGACGCCATGTCGTGTAGAGAAACTTGCTAAACTAGCTAAAATAAAAAATAAACAGCAGGTTGTCGAACATTGTTTAAGTAGTAGTTTTGATAGTGATTATATGATCAATCATGATCTTTTCAGTGAATTCGATGCTGTTATGAAGCATTTTGATCTGTATATGCAAAAGCTGCTTAGCATGCTTGATGGGGTGAAAACAAAAGAGCAGTTAACCCAAGCTTTCTCTGCCCAGTACCGATTTATTAATGATCTTGATAATGATAAAGAGATAAAGCTTTTCCATCGTTTCTTTAAGGGATCTTTAAACTTTTTACAAACCAGTATTATGAGTAATGTAAGTCGCTACGATAATGAGCAAGCTCGTCATGCGTATATTCAATTTTGCATTAAAGAGATGTCTCAACATTTTGTTTGGTTACTAGCGGATCTTAAAGTCCATTATAATCAACCAGCAAGAGCGTAGTGCCATCAAGTAAGGAATATAAATATGCAACAAAACAAGTTGGTGGCTAAACTAAAGCTGGCAAGTTTAGAGTCGAGCAAAGAAAATTACATTAAGTCGATAGCTCTATGTAAAAGCATTATTAAAAAAGAGCCTAATTATGCGGTTGCTTATAAGTTACTGGTCACGAATTTACTCAAACTAAGCCGCTTTGATGAAGCAGAAAAAATATTAAAAAAAGTGATTCGCTTAGTAAATGAAGAGGAATCTTATCCTCTACTTCATCTGCTTGGGTGTAATTATATTAGCCAGCGAGAGTATCAAAAAGCGCTTTCTATACTGGAAGATCTATTTAATCAAACGGGTAATAGTAAAGTTTTACTGGACATTGCGTTGTCATATTTCAATTTAGATGAATATGAAAATGCGCGCGATGTTTATATGAAGTTAATAGAGTTAGAGCCAAATAATCACCAGGCAAAATTTAATTTATATCCCATTCTTTTACATTTTAAAGAGTATCAAGATGCGTGGGTGTGTTTCCATAGTCGACTTGAGCGACAGGAAGTAAAAGATCAGGTGCATTGGTTTGCCACTCCATGGAGCGGAGAGTCACTTGTTGACAAAACTATACTGATTTACCCTGAACAGGGTATAGGTGATAACCTTGCATATACGAGCTGTTTTGCAGAGGCTGTAGCCGATGCAAAAAAATCTTATATTGTTTGTGATAATCGCCTAAAAGCTTTATACCGGGATAATTTTCCAACTGCACACATTCTTTCCTATGCAGATGTGAACCGAGAGCAAGCAATTAATGCAGATCTTGATCTGCAAATTTTAGCCGGTTCATTATCTTACCTTTATCGACCTTGTGAAGAATCTTTTGCCAAACCAGCCAATCTAACCATTCCTAGCGAGTTGATTGCAGCGAAAAAGTCGCGTTTTTCTAAAAAAAGATTACGCATAGGGGTTTCATGGTTTCATGGGCGAATCAATGATGGTAATAAGTTTTCTATGTATCTTGAAGAGTTGTTACCTTTATTAAAAGTCGAAGGTATTGAGTGGGTTAATTTACAATTTGGTGATTGGCAGAAAGAGGTTGAAAGCCTCAAAGCTAAACACGGTATATCAATAAGTCATTTCGAAGACTGCTCGGCAGCGGGTGATTTTGAACATTATGGGGCACTGATTGCAAATTTAGATCTGGTAATTTCAGCGAGTAATGCAGCCTTAATGTTCGCATCAAGATTAGGCGTTAAATCATGGATGTTCTCACCGGGTAGCTGTCAGTCGAAAGAGCCAGAGAACTTCAAAGACTCCCATTTTATTAAAAATAGTCGTGATTTTTTTCAAGGTCAGCATAAAAACTGGGGTGGGGTGGTACAACAATTTTGTGATGAAATTAAGTTACTTTGATGCGGGAATTTATAATGCTCTCATAAAGTAGTTTGTTAATAAATGTATATAACCTTGAATATATTGCAACGCGCAATACTAGCGCGTTTCTATACTGAGGAACAAGGGAATAGACTAATCAATATTGATTATTAAACATAACTTATCTCGCTTTAAAAAATGGCTAATTATTTGTTTATTATGACTTATTTATAAGCCTTTAATTTATTTTTATTACGTTTTTGCAATAAAGACATTTCTTTTAATTGCTTAAAATGCTGTTCAGATTTGTTCTGCAGTGTTGCAATATTTGTTTCAAGCGTTTTAAGTTGCTCTATAACTGTGCTTAATGTTTCAGCTGAGTTGCTATCTAATAAAGTTTTAATTTGATTTGAAAAAATATCTTGCTGCTGCTGAAATAGATCATACTCTTGTTGATCAAGAAAAGTAGTCAGCTGTTGTTCAAGCTTAAACAGTTCGTCAAGTTGTTGTTCTATTTTACTCTGCATTATTTTTACCATCTTATCGGTGAATATATTGGAGAAGATTATACTAACCTGGTCAGGTTCGTTTCAGCTATAGAGGAAGCGTTTCTCTCGTTTGTACTATTTTTTGTACTGCTGACGCACATCATGCGGAATTGCATCCCAGCCTGATTTTATTTCTGCAATTAGGCTGATAACTTCTGTTAATGGCTCGATATCATTTTTGATATTGGCCTGGGTTACCTGGCTTATCATATAAGCGTAGAGGTTATAAAGGTTTGCAGATATTTCGCCACCTTGTTCCATATCTAAGCTGTTTTGTAGCTCGCCAATCAAACCAATTACTTTGCTAAGCATTTTGTTTTTGTTTTCGATCTCTTTGCGCTCAATAGCCCCTTTTGCTGCTGCTAAATTACCCATTATATGTTGCATAACAAGTGAGATCAGGGTGTGTGGATCCGCTTGTTCAACGTGTGCCATGCTTGTATTTTGATATTTTTTGATAGAACCGCGCATAATATGATTATTTCCTTACTGACTAACTTTTAGGTTAACTTTATCAGTTTACATCTGGTATTAATAAATGCATCTTTTTTAGAATAACTATGTGTCTTTTGACGCTTTATTAATTTTAAAGTAAATTTCATTAGTGATATACCAACAAAGCAATATATATACCAACAATTATAGATCAGTCATCGCTTAATGATTGTTCATTATTTGAACAACTCGGTGTCCTCTTCGCTGTCAGAATATGGTCATCGTCATGTTTTTGACTTTTATCGTTTTTCATTTGTGAAAAATATTATAAACTTGGCCGAGTTTAATTTTATAAGTGAATTTATATGGAATCTCGATCTCCAATTTACCTGGTTGATACTAGCCAAGAACAATACGATACATTAGCAACCGTTTTACATTTTATTGGTGAAACATGTGAAGCTGTCGCGAGTGTGGATTTATTAAATAAAGTTAATGAGCACAACCCGTTATGTATTATTTTGGGTGGGGCAATAGCTTCCTCTGAAGATCTTTTTAAGGACTTTTCTAATACGCCTTTTTTAACATTATCAGGACAAGTCACCAGTACAGAAAGAAACCATCTTGGCGTGTTAAGTTTGCCCATTGTTTATGCTGAATTAACGCAGTTATTACATTACTGCCAGTCATTTCATAATCCAGATAAAAAACTGCAAAAAGCCAATAAATATCTAATGTCATCTTTAGTTGGTCGTGGTTTACGTATTCAAGAGATTCGCTATTTAGTTGAGCAAGTTTCAGATAGTAAAGCTAATGTACTTATTCTTGGAGAATCGGGAACCGGTAAAGAAGTGGTTGCGCGTGCTATTCACGAAATATCAAACCGTAAAAAAGGGCCATTTGTACCTATTAACTGTGGTGCAATTCCTGCTGAATTACTTGAAAGTGAGTTGTTTGGTCATGAAAAAGGTGCTTTTACAGGGGCTTTTTCTGCACGTAAAGGACGTTTTGAATTAGCAGCTGGTGGCACGCTGTTTTTAGATGAAATTGGTGATATGCCGATGCCGATGCAGGTAAAGCTGTTGCGTGTTTTACAAGAGCGTACTTTTGAACGTGTAGGTGGAACAAAATCTTTACAGGCCGATGTGCGCGTTGTTGCTGCCACCCATAGAGATCTCGAAGCATTGATTACGGAAGGTAAATTTCGCGAAGATCTTTATTACCGTTTAAATGTATTCCCAATTGAAAAACCTGCGCTTCGTGATCGTCAGGAAGATATCCCGCTGTTATTACAAGAGCTTTTATCGCGCTTAGAGGGGGATCATAAAGCGACATTACGTTTCACACAGCGCGCACTTGATTCATTAATGAAACATGATTGGCCGGGTAATGTACGAGAATTATCTAACTTATTAGAAAGGTTACTTATTTTACATGCCAATAAGATTATCGATCTTGGTGATTTACCTATCAAATACCGTCATATTGACGCACAAGGTGATTTTGTTGAGCAGATTCAATATAGCCCAGAGGAAGAAGCGTTAGCTGAGCGAGATGCACTGTGTGGTATGTTTGGTGATGCTCCAGTGGTTTCTGATGAATCTGAATCGTTTGATGAGTCGCTAGGCTTTTTAGGGCACCTTCCTGCAGAGGGAATGAACCTTAAGAGTAAACTCACAGAGTTTGAGATTGAGATGATTCGCCAAGCATTAGAAAGTCAAGATGGAGTTGTTTCTCATGCGGCGGAACTGTTATCAATGCGACGCACTACTCTGGTTGAAAAAATGAAGAAATACGGTCTTAATAAAGATGGCTAAATGCTCTTTTGGCCAGTGATTAAATAGCCCGTGACAGTGTTTGTCTCGGGCTTTTTTTTTCTCAAAAAACAGTGTCATATTTATGGCTGAATGGTTTTAAGTTATTGTAATTTAATTACTTTTAAGTGTTGGCATAAAAACTGCTTTATAGCGTGTAAGAGCAAACTATAAAGCAGGGTTATGTGATGAATACAATCAATCAACAAGCAAAGGCACTGGAGCAGGAAAGTTTTTCTGGCGAGCTTAAGCAGTTGCGTGCGCAAGCAAATTATATGGAGCAGCTTTATAGTGAGTTGCCATCTGGTTTAATTGTGATTGATGGTAATGGTGTTGTTGAACAGGTCAACCGAGTTGCAATTTCATTATTAGGTGAGCCGTTAAAAGGGCAGTTATGGAGTGATATCATTAACCGTTCATTTGCGCCTAAAAATGATGATGGTCATGAAATTTCTCTAAAAAATGGTCGCCGTATTCAACTTTCTATCTCATCGCTTGAAGGCCAGCCAGGGCAACTTATCTTATTAACAGATTTGACCGATACCCGTGAACTGCAGGAGCATGTTGCAAAATTAAAACGTCTCTCTTCACTGGGTAAAATGGTTGCTTCTCTTGCTCATCAAATTAGAACGCCACTTTCAGCTGCTATGTTATATGGTGCAAACCTTGCGAATAAAACTCTGACTGAAAGCTCTCGTTCGCGTTTTCAGGGTAAATTAATGAATCGCTTGAATGATTTAGAAACGCAAGTAAATGATATGTTGTTATTTGCACGCAGCGGTGATCAAAAAATTGTTGAAGAGGTTTCATTAGTGGGCTTGCTTGAAGAGGTGCAGGATGCAAGTGAAAGCATGATTTTACAGGTTGAAGGACATCTGCAATGTCGTCTGCCTGATCCCGATCTGCTTATTATGGCTAATAAAAATGCACTGGCAAGTGCAATGACCAATCTTATTTCCAACGCAATTGAGGCCACTGGCAAAGGGGCTCAGCTTTATATAACAACCGCGCGCAGAGATGAAAACTTAGTGGAAATTTCAGTAATGGACAATGGCCCGGGTATCGAAAAAGGGCATATTGCTAAAGTAATGGAAGCGTTTTATACCACCAAATCACAAGGTACGGGATTAGGGCTGGCTGTTGTGCAATCTATTGCGCAGGCGCATAAAGGCAGCGTTGAGGTGAAATCAGAATTTGGCAAAGGCAGCTGCTTTACCTTGGTATTACCGTTACATCGAGTCGGTGAATACCGCCATCAGTTACATAATATGCAGTTTAATCAAGTGGTAGGAGGCTAATATGTCACAGGGTAAATTATTAGTTGTTGAAGATGATGCGGGTTTAAGAGAAGCCTTGATTGATACCTTACTACTTGCTGGTTATAACTGCTCGGAAGTGGATAGCGGAGAGGCGGCTTTGGTCGCTTTAAACAAACAGAAGTTTGATCTGGTGATCAGTGATATTCAAATGGGCGGCATGTCGGGTTTGACCCTGTTACAGAATATTAAAGATAAATACCCAACTTTACCGGTTTTATTAATGACCGCTTATGCAACCATTGATGATGCGGTAAATGCGATGCGTGATGGCGCAATTGATTATCTGGCCAAACCATTTTCGCCTGAGGTTTTGTTAAATCAAGTGAGTCGCTATGCACCTGTTCATAAGGTTGAATCACGCACTCCGATTTACGGCGATAACAGCACTGAAAAACTGTTTAAAATGGCAGAAAAAGTAGCGGCAAGCGATGCTTCCGTAATGATTACCGGTCCAAGTGGATCAGGTAAAGAGGTTTTATCGCGTTACTTGCACGATAAATCGTCTCGCTGCGAGCAAGCTTTTGTGGCGATTAACTGTGCGGCAATTCCTGAAACCATGCTTGAATCCACTCTGTTTGGTTATGAGAAAGGTGCATTTACCGGCGCGGTGCAAGCTTGCCCCGGTAAATTTGAACAAGCGCAAAACGGCACTATTTTACTTGATGAAATCACTGAAATGCCTCTGGAGTTACAAGTTAAATTATTACGAGTATTACAAGAGCGCGAAGTAGAGCGCCTTGGTGCACGTAAAACCATTAAATTAAATATTCGTGTGATAGCAACGAGTAACCGTGACCTTAAAAAAGCAGTTGCAGAAGGAAGCTTCCGTGAGGATCTTTATTACCGCTTGAATGTATTTCCATTGCAATGGCTGCCATTAGCAAAACGTACAGGAGATATATTACCGCTAGCGGAGCATCTGCTAATGCGCCATGCTGTTGATCAGTCTCAAGCCATTCCCGTGTTAACACAAGCCGCAAAAGCGATGTTATTAGCTTACCCTTGGCCGGGTAATGTACGTGAACTTGATAATGTTATGCAGCGTGCGTTAATTTTATCTGATGGAGAAACGGTTGATCAATCATCGCTTATTTTAGAAGATATGCAGTTTGAACATATTTGTGATCAACAAAAACCAAGCGAAGTTATCGCTGATGATGACCTTGTGCTAAACAATAATGCTCAACATATTGACAATGAAATTGTTGCTGATGAAGTGGCAGCATTAGGGCAGGGTTTAAAAGAGCAAGAGCAAAAAATAATTTTAGATGCACTGCATACTTGCCAGGGTAAACGTAAAGATGTCGCTGAGCTGTTAGGTATTAGCCCGCGCACCTTACGTTATAAAATCGCACGAATGAAAGATCAGGGTATTGCACTGCCAGTGTAGTGTATATCAAACGGCTTGAATAACTCTCTTTAGGCCGCTTGGCTACTTATCAGCTAAGGCATGGCGAATAAAGCCATTATGTTTGCTGAGTTTTTGCTGAGCAGTTTGTGCATCTAAACCGCTAAGTATCATTAAAATAGCTGTTTTACAGTGGTTAGCCGATTGTTCTAGCGCTTGTATTGCTTGTTGTTTGCTGCAGCCAGTCGCTTCCATAACGATATTTTTTTGACGCTGTAGCAATTTGGCATTGCTTGCTTGAACATCCACCATTAAATTACTGAACACTTTACCAGAGCGGATCATCGCCGCTGTTGTGATCATGTTTAGTATCAGCTTTTGTGCTGTACCTGCTTTCATACGCGAAGAGCCCGTTACTACTTCCGGCCCCACTATCGGCGTAATACTAATTTGTGCTAATTCACTCATTGGACTTTGTTGATTACAGCTAAGTGAAACAACGGTTGCACCTGCTGATAATGCGTATTCCATTGCCCCTAATACATAAGGCGTACGGCCGCTTGCGGCGATGCCGACCAGCACATCTTGAGCGTTAAAATTGATCTGCTTAAGATCGCTTGCACCCAGTTCACGATTGTCTTCTGCATTTTCTACCGCTTGTAAAATGGCCTGATGACCGCCTGCAATTAAACCAACCACAAGATCAGGATTAGCGCCGAACGTAGGAGGACACTCACTGGCATCTAAAATGCCTAATCGACCAGATGTTCCTGCGCCACTATAAATCAAACGCCCCCCAGATTGAAAAGCATTTACAACAGTATCAACGACTTGTGTTATTTCTGGAATAGTCTGCTGCACAGCAAGTGCGACTTTTTTATCTTCGTTATTGATCACTTTTAAGATCTCTAATGTTGATAAAGTATCAATCTGTTCACTGGCCTGGTTGCGGCTTTCTGTTACGAGTTTACTTAAATCAATCTTCATTTAATCTATCCATTAGAAATTTTAAAGCCTTTATGGTAACGCAGAACGCTGTGAAAGTGATTGTATAAATTGATAATTATCAAGTTTGATTGTTTAAAAAAAAGATATTAATAACAACTATTGCAAATGATAGCTATTATCATTACTATTAATGGTAATTGATAACTATTATTATTTGGAAAGAAGATGCTGATAAAAAAAATATGTACCTCTGCCATTGTATTGGCGACATTAAGTTTAATCACATTTGCTTCGCTTGCTGATGAAGTTAATGTTTATTCATTTCGCCAACCTTTTTTGATTGAACCAATTATGCAGGAGTTCACAAAACAAACCGGGATTAAAGTAAATATCTTATTTGCAAAAAAAGGGCTGATTGAACGGGTAAAACGTGAAGGTGAACTTTCCCCAGCTGATCTGGTATTAACAACAGATATCAGCCGTTTAATGAAACTGAACAACCTGAATTTAACACAAGCGGTTGATAGTAAAGTTTTAACTGCAAATATTCCCAGCCAGTATCGCGATCCAAAGCAACACTGGTTTGCATTAACTACCCGCGTACGTAATATTTACTCATCTTCAGAGCGTGTCGGTCCCGCTAATATCACCTATCAGGATTTAGCGAGCCCTGAATTTAAAGGTAAAATTTGTACACGTTCCGGGAAACATCCTTACAATGTATCACTTGTCGCCTCGGTTATTGCACATCAAGGTGAAGCCAGTGCAAAAGTGTGGTTAGAAGGGCTTAAAGCTAATCTTGCACGCAAACCACAAGGTAATGATCGCGCGCAAGTCAAAGCGGTTAAAGACGGTCTATGTGATTACGCATTAGGTAATAACTATTATTTAGGCAAGATGCTAGCAGATCCGAAGCAAGTGCCTTGGGCGCAGGCGGTAAATATTAATTTCCCAAATCAAAAAACAACCGGCGCGCATGTTAATGTTAGTGGTGTAGTCTTGGCTAAATACGCACCTAACAAAAGCAATGCAATCAAGCTAATGGAATTTTTATCAGATGATTTAGCGCAACAGATCTACGCAGAAGTCAATTATGAGTACCCTGTAAAAGAGAGTGTGCCAGCTTCAAAATTGGTTGCATCTTGGGGGGATTTTAAAGCAGACCAACTGCCACTTGCTGAGATTGCCAAACAACATAAAGCTGCCATTAAATTATTGGATGAAGTGAAGTTTGATCTCTAATTTTAATTTCTACAAGTTACTGCCTTGGGCAGTAACTTTACTTTTGATTTTACCAATTATTGCACTGATTTTTAATGCCTTTAGCATTGATAATAGTGGCACTTTCCAGCATCTGATTGATACTGTTTTATTGACTTACAGCTTAAATACCCTGTTTTTAATTTTGGGCGTGGTGAGTTTAAGTTTTATTTTTGCGCTGCCCGTAGCTTGGTTTGTTGCATGTTGTGAGTTCCCCAGCCGTACAATTTTGCAGTGGGCATTAATGCTTCCTCTGGCGCTTCCCCCCTATATTGTGGCCATTGTTTATACTGACTTGCTTGATTTTAGTGGGCCTGTGCAGCAATTTTTACGCAGTTTAATGGGCTGGCAACAGATCTCCGATTATTATTTTCCTGATATTCGCAGCCTTTTGGGAGCGATTTTAATCCTCAGTCTGACACTCTATCCTTACCTTTACCTGTTATTACGTAGCGCTTTTTTAGGGCAATCTGGCGCGCTTTTTCAAGCTGCTAGAAGCTTAGGTTTATCGCCGTTAGCTGCATTTTTCCGCGTCTCGCTGCCGCTTTCCCGATCTGCTATTGCCGTTGGATTATCTTTGATTGCCATGGAAAGTTTAGGTGATTTTGCAACCGTTAATTATTTTGCGGTGAGCACATTAACCACAGCTGTTTACGATACCTGGTTAGAGCTTGGCAGTTTAACGACGGCAGCTAAAATTTCATCCTTGATGCTATTAGCTTTAGTGGTTTTAATCACGCTGGAAAATTATAGTCGCCGTAAACAGAAAATTTATCAGCGCAGCGGGGCAACGCATACCGAGCTGCGTTTTGTTTTACGGGGCTGGAAAAAGTGGGGCGCACTGCTCTTTTCCTGGTCGCTACTTATTGGCGCTTTTATCCTGCCTCTGCTTACGCTTTTTTATTATGCGCTGAGTTATTTTAGTGAATCGTTAAATGCAAGATTATGGCAGTACACGCTAAATAGTTTTTGGCTGGCAATTATTGTTGCTGGTTTAGCGCTAGTGATTGCTTTAATTGTTAATTTTTATCAACGTCTATCTCCGGGAATCCTGGCTAAAAGCTGTATACGTTTATCATCATTAGGTTATGCAGTTCCGGGTACTGTAGTGGCGATTGCTGTGCTTATCCCCTTTACCAATATTGATCTGTTGCTAAATCAGTTACTTGTCGAGTTCGGTTTTTCACGTGTAGGCCTGCTCTTTTCAGGTACATTATTTATTTTAGTGATTGCTTACTTAGTGCGTTTTAGCGCGATTGCTGTCGGCAGTATTGATAGCAGTTTAGCGCAGGTCTCTCCCTCATTAGATTTAGCCTCTCGCTCCCTTGGGCAAAATGCAGCACAAACTATTCGCCGTGTTAATCTGCCTTTAATTAAAAAAGGGATGCTAAGCGCAACTATTTTAGTTTTTATTGAAGCGATGAAAGAGTTACCAACGGCACTGTTATTACGTCCGTTTAATTTTGAAACCTTAGCCACTTATGTCTATCAGTTTGTTTCCGATGAGATGATAGAATTCGCAGCCTTGCCTGCATTATTAATCGTATTAATGGGCCTGCTGCCATTTATTATTGTTAACCGTTTATTGGAGAACGCCACTTAATGTCTGCGTTAGTTGTTAATAAATTAAGTTGTTTTTATCAAGACAATCAAGTGCTTGAGTCACTTGATTTGGAACTTGAGAATAATGAGATCATCTGTTTATTGGGGGAGAGCGGCTGTGGTAAAACAACACTTTTAAAAGCGGTTGCAGGTTTGCAAACTAAGCTTTCAGGAGAGGTTAAGATTAATGGTAAAACCGTTAATGATAATGGTGTCAATGTTGCCCCGGAGAAACGCAAAGTAGGTTTGATTTTTCAGGATTATGCGCTTTTTCCACACCTTAATGTATTTGATAATGTCGCATTCTCACTATCTCAGTATTCAAAAGAGGAGAAGAAAAAACGCGTTGATGATGTTTTAGCTCTGGTACGACTCTGTGATTATGCGCAGCGTTTTCCGCATCAACTGTCAGGCGGTCAGCAGCAACGTATCGCCATTGCGCGAGCTTTAGCCTATCAGCCCGATTTAATGTTATTAGATGAGCCTTTTTCTAATTTGGATCATCATGTCCGCTTTCAGTTAATTCATGAGATTAGAGAGCTGCTCAAGGTGCGTTCGATGAGTGCACTGTTTGTCACTCATTCAAAAGAGGAGGGGTTTGCTTTTGCTGATAAAATAGCCCTGATGCAAGCGGGTAAAATAGTACAAATTGGCAGTGCACAAAACCTGTATAGCCACCCTAAATCTAAGTATGTTGCAGACTTTATGGGGCAGAGTAACTACCTGAAAGTGTGCGTAAAGGATAAATACAGTTATCAGTCGGATCTTGGTTTATTAACCAGTAATACGCTTATTGAATTCGAAACCGGTAAAGCGTTAAATCTGTTATTACGCCCGGAGCAGATAGCAATAGAAACGGCTGTTAATGGTTTAGGCACAGTTAAACAGGTGGATTTTTTAGGGGCGTACCAGCAAATAACGGTGAGCTATCAGAACAATGATTACCGGATAAAACAGAGTAATCACTTTGGGGACTGCATGCAGTTTAAAGTGGGAGATAAAGTAACATTAAGCGTTTTAAGCCATGATTTTGTGGTATTTACACAGTAGTTCTGCTTTCAAAAAAAATAAGGGGCATCAGCCCCTAAATTTATTTTTCCGGACTTAGTTCGCTGATTAAATTCGCTTTTAAGTTCTCTTCCTGCTGCTCTGTTAATGCATTTCCTTCTGCGGTTGACACAATAAACAGATCTTCTGCGCGCTCACCAATGGTGGATATTTTGGCGGTATCAAGCATCAAACCACTGCAGCGGAATACTTCACCGATATTAGCGAGAATACCCGGCGCATCAAAGGCCACTACCTCAATTTGCGTATGTTTACGGCGCGTTGCTAAAAATGTCACTTCAGGTTCAAATTTAAACTGACGTTTAACACGGGCTAAACGGGTCTGTTGTGTATTAACTTTTTCAGGTGCCAACAGCGCCATTTCAATGGCCTGTTTTAAACGCTGAATTTTATCGGGATCAATATGCTCGCCATCTTGCTCTAATACTGTAAAGGTACTGAGTGAGAAATCATCACGACTTGAGAGAATTTTTGCATCATGCACACTGAGCCTTTTATTATCAATTTCCGTGACCACGGATGAAAATAGCGCAGGCATATCTTTGTGGTAAACAAAAACTTCGGTCGCTCCACGTGCATTTTGGTCACTGATTAACACCATAGGTTGGCTATGGTCTTGATGTTTTAATAAGTTAACTGTGTGCCAGGCAATTTGTGCCGAGTTGTAACGGAAAAAATAGTTAAGTTTAAAGCGTTTCCAGAGTGGCTTAACTTGTTTTTCTGTAATCCCCTGTTCACGTAGCAGTCCCAGAGTTTTGTGTTGCCTGTCGCGAATACGATCGCGAATATCGGGCGGGTTTTCTAATCCGCGGCGCAACATTTTCAGGGTGCTGTAATATAAATCACGTAACAGTGTGCCTTTCCAGCTGTTCCATGTCTCTTCGTTGGTTGCACAAATATCGGCAACGGTTAAGCAAAACAGGAAGTTTAAATGTTTTTCATCACGCACTAAATGTGCAAATTCAATAATCACGCGCGGGTCGCTGATATCTCGACGCTGTGCGGTGACTGACATAGTGAGATGATGCTTGACTAACCATGCGACAAATTTACCTTCATGACGACTGAAACCGTGTAGTTCACAAAACTCCAGTGCATCAATAGCACCAAGTGTAGAGTGATCGCCTTTTTGCCCTTTAGCAATATCGTGAAAAATAGCGGCTAAAAAGAGCAGTTCAGTTTTTTCTAAATAACGGTAAATTTCATGTGCAAGCGGGTGCAGTTCTTTTGTATTGGGGTAGTTGTAAATATTTTTAATCAGTTTGTGGCTATGTTCATCAACAGTATAGGCGTGGAACAGATCAAACTGCATCTGTCCGATAATGCGGCTCCATTGCGGAATATAGGCGCCTAATACGCCATATTCATGCATTAAAGTAAAAGCAAGTCCCATGCCTCTAGGATGTTTGATAATGGTTAAAAAGGTATCCCGGCATTCCGGGATGTTTTGTAACCAGTACGTTAAACAGCGTCGTGCTTCGCGCAATTCACGCAGGGTTGGTGAGTAGATACCCTTAATACGGGGATCTTTAGCAATATGTAAAAACAGCTCTAACATCGATTCCGGCTGTTCATTAAACAAACCTGATGTTTTTAGCTCGATCATATTATCTCGAAGCTGAAAATGGTCATCAATACTTTCAATATGCTGTGCAATATTACCGAGAATGGCCTGATCAAAATACTGCAGTAACATCTCGTTGAGCTCTTTAACGCGATGAATGGTCTGATAAAACGTTTTCATCATCTGCTCAATGGCCTGGTTACCCTGGCCTTTATAACCTAACAGTTCAGCTACTTCATTTTGAAAGTCAAATAAAAGGCGGTTATCCGGACGGTTGGTTACCGTGTGCAGTGCAAAGCGGATTGTCCAAAGTTGTGCCTGGCAATCAACTAACTCCCGATATTCAGCTTGGGTAATATAGTTATAACTGGTTAGCTCTAACAAACTGTGTGCAGCAAAATGACGTTTAGAAATCCAGGCGATAGTTTGAAGATCACGCATTCCACCTGATCCGTTTTTAAGATCCGGTTCCAGGCTGTAACCATCTCCCCGGCAGTTTCTGTGGCGATTTATCTGCTCTTCTCGTTTTACCAGGAAAAACTGATCTGATGGCCAGAACTCTTTTGAGTCAATCACTTCTAAGAGTTTTGCGAAGTTTTGTTTATTACCTGAAATACAACGTGCTTCAATCATACTGGTGGCGATGGTGATATCAGCTTTGCCCTGCTCAAAGCAGTCGTGCAGGGTACGTACACTATGACCAATATCGAGTTTAAGATCCCAAAGTAGAGTAATAAAAGCGCTAATATTTGTTTCATCTTCAGGGAGGATATTTTGTTGGCAAAGGATCAGAATATCGATATCTGATTTTGGGTGTAATTCACCTCGACCATAACCACCTACTGCGATTAGACTTAACTCATAACTTTCGTTAAGCCCAAAGTGTTGCCATAAACGTGTTAACAACTCATCAATATAATGCGCACGACAACTCACTAATTCATTGATCTCTTGTCGCGCTTTAAAGTTTTCAATTTGCCACTGTTGAAACTGCTGCAGATTTTTTTTGAGAAAGGGCAGAGTGAGATTATCTTCGGGAATATTCAGCGGAGAGAGTGTTTCAAAATCCATTTTCACCTCGGAGCAGGTTATTAAGTTGCGCAGGAGTTAAGCCTCTATTTTTGGTCGATAGAGGCTTACTTTTTTAGTCGTGAGTGATAAAACGTTCGATAGTCTCTTCCGGGCGAAGTGTTAAAATTTCACAGCCCGTTTCAGTGACCAGTAAAGTATGTTCCCATTGTGCAGATAGTTTTTTATCTTTGGTAACTACCGTCCACTCATCTGTTAGTACTTTACAGGTTTTCTTTCCTGCATTGATCATCGGCTCTATGGTAAAACATTGCCCGACTTTTAAAATTTCACCCGTGCCGGCTTTACCGTAATGTAAAACCTGTGGTTCTTCATGGAAGCCCGCGCCGATACCATGACCACAATATTCGCGTACCACTGAGTAGTTGTTTTTTTCGGCATGTTTTTGGATAGCGGCCCCTAAATCACCTAATCTAGCCCCCGGTTTAACTAAGTTAATACCGATATATAAACATTCTTGTGCGATGCGGGTTAAACGTTCGGCTAAAATAGAAGGCTTACCAACCATAAACATTTTTGAAGTATCACCGTGATAACCATCTTTAATTACAGTGATATCAACATTGATAATATCACCATCTTTAAGTGCTTTATCATTTGGAATACCATGACAGACAACGTAATTAAGGGAGGTACAGATTGATTTCGGGAAACCGTGGTAATTAAGTGGTGCTGGAATCGCCTGTTGTTCGTTAACAATCATGTCATGACAGCGCTGGTTTAACTCATTGGTAGTCACCCCTTTTTGGATAAAAGGTTCGATCATCGTCAGTACATCTGCAGCCATTTGTCCTGCAATGCGCATTTTCTCGATT
The DNA here is from genome assembly GCF_983033635.1 of Psychromonas sp. Taxonomy (NCBI): domain Bacteria; kingdom Pseudomonadati; phylum Pseudomonadota; class Gammaproteobacteria; order Alteromonadales; family Psychromonadaceae; genus Psychromonas; species Psychromonas sp. Next base: position 34,556 of record NZ_CEZLMY010000004.1, read on the forward strand.
TCATCTGCCGTTTTAATGATTGCTGCCATCTATTTCTTCTCTTTAATTGTTACTGATAAATATAAAGGTTAACTATAAAGAATTAAGCGTTAGCACGCTAGTTAAGTTTATGAAAAATAACCCCTCCTGATACTGTGGATTTTCCCGGTAATGCTCACTGGACGGGGCATCCGCACCTTGTCATAACGTGTTATTTTTTGTCTCGTTTACACGCTATATTGCTAATGTGGATGCCGTATTGGTTATTTGTAAGCCTTCGCTTGTGAGCGTTTTCTGTAACTTTCATTTTTGGAGTTCCGCCTTGTCGGCGACTAGACGTTGAGAAACCGACAGGGCGAAACCCCAACAATGAAAGTCAAACCAAGCGCCACAAGCGAAAGCTTAAAATAATCGATGCGGTATTTACATTACCACGCAGAGCGTGGGAACGAGAAATTCCCTGCTTTCTGTTTTTTTTAAGTAACTAACCACCTTCACTGTAGCGTCATCAGGGGCAAGTCTTGCGTTTTGATAAGTTAGGCGCAGACAATCGCAGCGGCTGCTATATCTATTCGTATACTGGAGGCTTGAGGTTATTACAATTAGAGACTCCATTTCCCCCTTTTCAACGTCTGTAATAGAGGTTGAATGCAATAATTCAAAGCTATTAGCTACTTTAATTATTAATATCTCCTAAATGCAAAATACAGAGATAAGTTTTACTCGACGATTATTGAGTTGAATAGATAAATGTGATATAAAACGCCGCGAGATTATTGCTTCAATTTGTTGTGGTAAATCTCACTTAACTTATTAGGTTTTTTTTATTTAATTATTCACGTGTTGAAAGGTTAAATATAAAGACGTAATTACATAACACACACGCATCGACACGTAACTCGGGGTGCCTGTTATTCATTATTTGAGTATTGGGTCGAGTGTATGGGATGTGTGGAGGCCTAACCCCTTAAGAGGAAATTCTAATGGCAAATGTATCAATGCGCGATATGCTACAAGCTGGCGTACACTTCGGTCACCAAACTCGTTACTGGAACCCAAAAATGAAACCTTTCATTTTCGGTGCTCGTAATAAAGTTCATATCATTAACCTTGAGCAAACTGTTCCAATGTTCAACAAAGCACTTAACTTTTTAGAAGCGAAAGCGGCTAAAAAAGGTAAAGTTTTATTTGTTGGTACTAAACGTGCAGCTTCTGAAGCGGTTAAAGAAGCAGCGATTAGCTGTGATCAATTCTACGTTGATCACCGTTGGTTAGGTGGTATGTTGACTAACTGGAAAACAGTTCGTCAATCGATCAAGCGTTTGAAAGACCTTGAAGTTCAAAGCCAAGACGGTACTTTTGACAAGTTAACTAAAAAAGAAGCGCTTATGCGTTCTCGTGAGTTAATCAAACTTGACAAAACGCTTGGTGGTATCAAAAACATGGGCGGTATCCCTGATGTAATCTTCGTAATCGATGCAGATCACGAGCACATTGCAATCAAAGAAGCGAATAACCTAGGTATTCCTGTTATCGCTATTGTTGATACTAACTCATGCCCAGATAACATCGATTTCGTTGTTCCTGGTAATGATGATGCTATCCGTGCTATCAAACTGTACTTAGAAGCAGCTGCTCTGACTGTTAAAGAAGGTCGTGAGCAAGATGTTGTAGTTGCAGCAGAAGCAGACGGTTTTGTTGAAGAAACAGCTGAAAAATAAGCTCTTCTAATATTTAGAAGCTCTTATTAGCCAATCAATGGTTGGTTATCAGGGGTCTTTAGGACCCCTTTTTTATAGATTTAAAATAGGAATTCGACAATGGCTATTACAGCTAAGCAAGTTAAAGAACTTCGTGACCGCACAGCTGCGGGTATGATGGATTGTAAAAAAGCATTAGTTGAAGCAGATGGTGACATCGAGCTTGCAATTGAAAACATGCGTAAATCTGGCGCAATTAAAGCCGCTAAAAAAGCGGGCCGTGTTGCTGCTGAAGGCGTGATCTTAGCTAAAACTGCAGGTGCTGTTGCGCTTATTGCTGAAGTTAACTGTGAAACAGACTTCGTAGCAATGGATAAAAGCTTCCTAGCGTTTGCTAATAAAGTTGCAGATATTGCGCTGGCAAACAAAGTTGATTCAGTAGAAGCATTAAGTGCATTAGCATACGATGAAACAACTGTTGAAGACGCACGTGCGACTCTTGTTGCTAAAATCGGTGAAAACATCTCTATTCGTCGTCTGCAAATCGTTGAAGGTGAAAACCTAGGCGCATATGTACACAGCGGCAAAATTGGTGTTGTTTCTGTACTTAAAGGTGGTGATGCGGATCTTGCTAAAGATATCGCTATGCACGTTGCAGCTTCTGCTCCTCAGTATGTTAAACCAGAAGATGTACCAGCAGAAGTTGTAGCTAAAGAGAAAGAAATTCAGCTACAAATTGCTATCGATAGTGGTAAACCAGCTGAAATTGCTGAGAAAATGGTTACTGGTCGTATGGCTAAATTCACTGGTGAAGTGAGTCTTACTGGTCAAGCATTTGTTAAAGATCCTTCTATGAAAGTGGCTAAGCTTCTTAAAGATGCTGGTGCTGACGTTGAAACATTCATCCGCTTAGAAGTGGGTGAAGGTATCGAGAAGAAAGAAGAAGATTTTGCTGCTGAAGTTGCTGCGACACTAGCTGCTGCTGGTCAGTAATTTGCAATCTGCTTTATAAACAATAAGCTAGCGTTTATTGTTAAAAAGAACCGCGGCTACGACTGCGGTTCTTTTACATTAAAAATATAGCTATTTCACTAATAAATTGCTTTAAAAAGCAGAAAATTTATTAATGCAATCGCTATTACGTCCACTTTGAGGAAAGAACATTATGAGCACAAATCCTAAATCTGCATATCGTCGTATTTTATTAAAATTAAGTGGTGAAGCCTTAGTCGGTGAAGAAGGTTTTGGTATCGACCCCAAAGTACTGGATCGTATGGCACTTGAAATTAAATCTTTAATTGAAGCGGGTGTTCAGGTAGGTTTAGTTATCGGTGGCGGCAATATTTTCCGTGGTGCAGGTCTTGCCGAAGCTGGCATGAACCGTGTTGTCGGTGATCATATGGGCATGCTGGCAACTGTGATGAATGGTCTGGCAATGCGTGATGCACTGCATCGTGCACATGTAAATTCTCGTTTAATGTCAGCTATCCCGCTAAATGGCGTTTGTGATGACTACAACTGGGCGGAAGCTATCAAGTACCTTAAACTTGGTACGGTTGTTATTTTTGCTGCAGGTACGGGCAACCCGTTCTTTACAACGGATTCTGCTGCTTGTTTACGTGGTATTGAGATTGAAGCAGATGCTGTGTTAAAAGGTACTAAAGTTGATGGTGTTTATGATGCAGATCCAGTTAAAAATCCGGATGCGAAATTATACACTGAGATTGATTACCAGGTAGTATTAGAAAAAGAGCTGCAAGTGATGGATTTAGCTGCATTTACCCTGGCACGAGATCACAGTTTACCTATTCGAGTCTTTAACATGAATAAACCAGGCGCATTAAGTCGTGTAGTATTAGGTGATACTGAAGGTACAACAATCACACACTGTGCAGATGTAAAATAAACTAATAAAAACTTAAAAACTTAAAAATTTAAATTAAGAGAATTGTTATGATTAATGAAGTGAAAATTGACGCACAAACGCGTATGGGTAAAAGTCTTGAATCATTCAAGGGGCAACTTGCAAAAGTTCGTACTGGCCGTGCACACCCAAGTTTATTAGACGGCATTATGGTGCCATATTACGGAAGCAATACTCCACTTCGTCAAGTGGGTAATGTTTCAACTGAAGACTCTCGTACACTTACGGTAACTGTTTTTGATGCATCACTGATTCAAGCGGTAGAAAAAGCGATTATGGGTTCAAACCTTGGTTTAAATCCTATGTCTGCGGGTACGGTAATTCGTATTCCATTACCACCATTAACAGAAGAGCGTCGTAAAGATTTGATTAAAGTCGTTCGTGGTGAAGCTGAGAATAGCCGTATTGCGATTCGTAATATCCGCCGTGATGCAAATAACGATCTTAAAGCATTAGAGAAAGATAAAGATATCAGTGAAGATGAGCAACGTGTTGGTGAAGAAAATGTTCAAAAAATCACTAATGAGTTTATTAAACAGATTGATGATGTTCTGGCTGTAAAAGAGAAAGAGTTATTAGAAGTTTAATAACATTAAAATTAACGTACCTGATTAGCGGGTACGTTAATTAATAGTATTGCCGTTAGTTCTATTTATTAAGGCTATATGTGACAACGTTAAATCAACAAGTAAAAATTCCCAAGCATGTTGCCATTATTATGGATGGCAACGGGCGTTGGGCTGAAGCTAAAGGTAAACATCGTGTTTTTGGTCATAAACATGGTGTTAAATCTTTACGTAAAGCGATTGCTTTTGCCAGCGAAAACAATATTCAGGCGTTAACTATCTTTGCTTTTAGCAGTGAAAACTGGCAACGACCAGAAAAAGAAGTCAATATGTTGATGGAGCTGTTTTTTACTGTGCTTGGTAGCGAACTGAAAAAATTACAGAAGCACAATATTAAATTAAAGATTATTGGCGAACTAACTGGTTTCAGTGAACGTTTACAAAAAAAGGTCTTTGAAGCTGAGAAGGTAACCAAGGATAATACCGGCTTAGTGCTTAATGTTGCCGCTAATTATGGCGGGCGTTGGGATATAACTCAGGCGACGAAAAAATTAGCAAAATTAGTTGCAACAGGCGAGTTGGATGCAGATGATATCGATGAAGAATTACTAAGCCGAGCAATTACATTGCATAAACTTCCGGCTGTGGATTTAATGATCCGTACTGGTGGCGAACACCGTATAAGTAACTTTTTATTATGGCAACTTGCTTATTCCGAACTGTACTTTACAGATGTATTGTGGCCGGACTTTGATGCTTTGACTTTCCAAAGTGCACTCGACATGTTTTCAGGTAAAGAACGTCGCTTTGGACAAACAAGTGAGCAAGTTAGTTTGACAAAATCTGAGTCAAATTGAAAATTACAACCGAATTTAACAGGATACCTCTGTGAAACAACGAATTATAACCGCCTTGATTTTAGCACCACTCGCAATTGCAGGTGTTTTCTTCCTACCACTTAAATTCTTTATGCTGTTTTGTGCGGCTGTCTTTTTATTAGCAAGTAAAGAATGGGGCGGATTTGTCAGTAAAAAACCTTCGAGTTTAGTGCTTTATCTATTTGCTTTGCTACTCGGTGCGACATTGCTATTTATACCAGTTGAACAGATCTGGTTAAACGGTACGGTCAATCCTCTTCTCACAAATGGTTTAACCCTTGCTGCTGCGTGGTGGTGTTTGTCCCTAGTGATGGTAGTCACTTACCCAAAAACAGCATCTATTTGGAAAGATAATAAAATAATTAAAAGCCTGTTTGGTTTATTTACATTGATCCCTTTTTTCTGGGGCATGGTGTTATTACGCTCAGTGAATATTGATCATGATTTTTATTATGGTGCTGAGTTATTAATGTTTGTGTTTTTATTAGTATGGGCCGCGGATACCGGCGCATATTTTTGTGGTAAAAAGTTTGGTAAACATAAATTAGCAGCCAATGTTAGTCCTGGTAAAACCATCGAAGGTTTTCTAGGTGGAATGATGAGTTCAATGGTTGTGGCATTTATTGCCAGTGTTTTTTTTGTTATTCCAGCAGAAAAGATGGTCTTCTTCTTTATCGCAGCTTTTGTCACTAATATTGTTTCTGCGTTGGGTGATCTTAGCGAAAGTATTTTCAAACGCGAGGCGGGACTTAAAGATAGTGGCAATTTATTACCGGGCCATGGTGGTATTTTAGATCGCATCGATAGTTTAACGGCTGCTGTACCTGTTTTTGCCGTTCTATATCTGATTTGGCTTAATTAAAAGATGAAAAAATTAGCCATTTTAGGCGCCACAGGGTCAATAGGGGCAAGTACGCTGAGTGTTTGTCGCGCTAACCCTGATTTATACAAAATTACTTTATTAGCAGCCTCTGCTAGCGTTGATAAAATGTTTTTGCTGTGCCAGGAGTTCTCTCCCTTATATGTCTCCATGAGTGAAAAACATGCTCGCTTGCGTTTAGCTGAGTTACTCAAACAGGCAAACTCACCTTGTCAGGTGCTTGATAACGAAGCACAGTTACTGCAATTATTAGCAAGCTGCGATGTTGATAGTGTGATGGCTGCCATTGTTGGTGGTGCGGGCTTAAAAACAACATTAGCAGCTGTAAATGCGGGCAAAGAGATTTTTCTTGCCAATAAAGAAGCATTAGTGATGTCGGGGGCACTGTTTATTGATGCGGTTAGCAAGTCGGGTGCTAAGTTATGGCCAGTTGATAGTGAACATAATGCGATATACCAGGCTTTATCGACAAATCTGCAAAACAGTCTTGGTGCTTGTGATCTGCAAGGTCAAGGCGTAGCAAAGATATTGCTGACGGGATCGGGTGGCCCCTTTTTAGAAAAACCGTTAAGCGAATTTTCGCTGATAACGCCGGCTCAAGCAGTTAAACACCCTAATTGGTCAATGGGACAAAAAATATCGATAGATTCAGCAACCATGATGAATAAAGGGCTTGAGTATATTGAAGCGCGTTGGTTGTTTAACGCCTCTGTCGATCAGTTACAAGTGGTTATTCATCCTCAGTCTGTTATTCATTCAATGGTGCAATATAAAGATGGCAGTGTGATTGCACAAATGGGTAATCCGGATATGCGTATTCCTATTGCTCATGTGATGGGGGGAGGGCTGCGTATCAATAGTGGCGCGGCTCCTTTAGACTTTTTCTCTGGTGTTAACTTTAACTTTTTAGAGCCTGACTTTAATCGTTATCCCTGTTTGAAATTAGCGATTGATGCCTGTTATCAAGGGCAACAAGCAACCACCACCTTAAATGCGGTAAATGAAGTGGCAGTTGCAGCGTTTTTAAATAAACAGATAAAATTCACTCAAATTTCACAGCTTACCGAGCGTGTATTAAACAGTAGCGAGACTCAGCAGATTAACTCGATTGAACATCTGTTAGCAATCGACATTGAGGCTAAAGAGGCCGCACACAAAATAATTAAACGAGATCTTTTATGTTAAGTGCTTTATGGAATTTAGGCTCATTTATTATCGCACTTAGTATTCTGGTTGCGATCCATGAATATGGTCACTTTTGGGTGGCCAGACGTTGTGGTGTAAAAGTACATCGTTTTTCAATTGGTTTTGGTAAAGTCCTTTTTAAACGCACAGATCAACAGGGCACTGAGTTTGCAATTGCGGCCTTTCCACTGGGTGGTTATGTAAAAATGCTGGATGGGCGCGCAGAGTGCTTATTACCTGAAGATGAGCAGTACGCTTTTGATAAAAAAACAGTTTGGCAGCGTATTGCTATCGTAGCTGCCGGACCAATTGCTAATTTTTTATTGGCAATTATTGCGTTCTTTTTTATGTATATGATTGGTATTAATAGTGCAAAACCGATTATTCAAGAGACGCTTGCTGATACGCCTCTGAGCATTATTAAAAGTGATACTCCTTTTCAAGTGACCGCTATTAATGAGCAACAGATTGGAGATTGGGAAGCCCTTAATCTGGCATTGATCAGTCAAATTGGTGAAAATGAGTTTAATATCACTATTACGCCATTAACTGCTGATAAAAATAGTCATAGCTTTGAACCAACAAAAACTTTTAAGGTCTCATTGCTGAATTGGGTATTTGATCCAAAAAAAGAGTCAATTATAAGCAGTTTAGGCCTGCTTCCTTATACACCTGATGTCCACTTGCAAGTGGAAAATATAGTAAAAGGTGGTGCTGGTGATAGAGCAGGGCTGCAGATTGGTGATAAGTTACGTGCGATTGATGGTGTTAAATTAAGCAATTGGCAGGAATTTGTTGAACTGATCCAGAAAAATGCTAACCAGGCGCTGAAACTTGAAATTGAAAGAGGCACAATAGTCACAACTGTTGAGTTGACACCCGAGGCAAGAAAGCTACAGTCTGATTCTATACAAGGATATATCGGAGTATCGCCTGTAGTTGATCCGTATCCGGAAGAATATCTTGTAAAATTGCAGTTTTCTCCATTAAACGCCTTTATTAAAGGCGTTGAAAAAACAGGGCAGTTAACTAAGCTGACTTTTGATACGTTAATAAAGTTGGTGATAGGTGATATTTCTGTTACCAATTTAAGCGGCCCTGTTTCTATTGCCAAAGGTGCAGGAATGAGTGCTGGTTATGGCATTGAATACTTTTTGGGCTTTTTAGCTTTAATTAGTGTTAATTTAGGTTTGATGAATTTAATCCCATTACCGGTATTAGATGGAGGACATCTGCTTTATTACTTTGCGGAGCTGATAGCTGGAAAACCTATTCCAGAGAAAATTCAAGAGATAGGGTTTAGGATCGGCGGGGCTATTTTAATGACCTTAATGACCGTCGCCATACTTAATGATTTTGATTTATTATAGATTGCAGTGATTTAGTAGTTGATAAATCATTGTGTTGAAAGTGTATTTATAACTTTATAAACTCCGTACCTTGTTAAATGAATAATTGTATTTTAATCGCTTTCAGTTTGGCCATAGTGTTAGAATTTGTGGTTATATCAGAAAAAACGGCACTTAGCGGGCTAAATAAAAAACACAATATAAGTGTTGTAAAGGATTAACGAATAAAATGATCAAGAAATACCTACTTACCTCTGCACTAATAATTGGCAGCTGTTTCCCTCTGTTTTCTGCTGCAGAGAAATTTACAATTTCTGATTTGCAGTTTGATGGTTTACAGCGTGTTACTTTAGGGGCTGCCTTATTAAGCCTGCCTATTCGCGAAGGGGATGTTATTGATGATTATGAATTGTCAAAAGCACTGAAAAAGCTTTATGCAAGTAGTCACTTTGAATCGATCGAGTTATTTAGAGAAGGTGATATTTTAATCTTTAAAGTTAAAGAGCGTCCAACGATCAGTAATGTGGAATTGGTTGGTAATGATAAATTAACAGAAGAACAGATCTTTGACTCGTTGAAATCATCGCAGATACAAGTCGGTGAAACATTAGACAGAACAACGCTTACTGGTATTGGAAAAAGTCTGGAAGACTTTTATCATAGTGTCGGTAAGTACAGTGCTCAAGTTGAAACAATTGTCACCACTCTGCCACGTAATCGCGTCTCCCTTCAGTTTGTTTTCCGCGAAGGTCTGTCTGCTAAAATTGAGCAGATAAATATTGTCGGTAATACTGTTTTTTCTGATCAGCAGCTGTTAAAGCGCTTAACACTGAGTGATTCTGGTGGTTGGTGGGATTTTTTTGCTGATGATAACTATCAAAAACAAAAACTTGCCGGTGATTTAGAGGTAATCAAAAGTTATTATTTAGATCGTGGTTATATTCGTTTTCAGATTGAGGACACTCAAGTTTCATTAACCCCCAATAAAAAAGGTGTTTATGTAACCGTTAATCTTGATGAAGGTGCAGTATATAAAGTTTCTGATGTGAAATTTATTGGTGACCTGTTAGATAATGATGCTGAAATAGCTTCATTAGTCCCTTTTTCAAACGGTGATGTTTATGCGGCATCAGATGTGGCATTTACAGAGCAAAGTATTCGTAAATACTTCGGCCGTTTAGGTTATGCCTACCCGGAAATAACAACCTACCCTGAAATTGATGATGCAACCAATAGTGTAGTGGTTAATTTTTCTGTTGAACCAGGTCAGCGAGGATATGTCCGTCATATCAATATATCAGGTAATACCACTACCAAAGATGTAGTCTTGCGTCGCGAGATGCGTCAAATGGAAGGTGGCTGGTTATCTAGCGAAAGTATTGAAACCTCAAAAGCACGTTTAAATCGTTTAGGTTTCTTCTCTAAGGTTGATATAAATACCGAAAGAGTGAGTGATGATTTAGTTGATGTTAATGTTAATGTTGAAGAACAAGCATCTGGTTCATTTAATGCGGGTGTTGGTTTCGGTACTGAATCAGGATTAAGTTTAACTGCTGGTGTGCAGCAAAATAACTTCCTGGGTTCAGGTGATAAAGTTGGCTTTGAAGCAAAAACAAACCAATATAGCTTAAGTGCAAATGTCAATTACACTACTCCTTATCTTACCAAAGATGGAGTTAGTGGCGGTGGTCGAATCTTTTATGATAAATTTGAGGCGGGTGAAGCGAATATTGTCGACTACACCAATACCACTTACGGTGCTCGATTAAATGCAGGATTTCCTGTGGACGAACTTAACCGCTTAGGTTTAAGTTTTGGTTGGGAAAATAATGGCATTTCACAACTGAAATCCTATGAGCAATTAAGACAATTCTGGGATATTTACGCTTCACAGTTAGATTCTGACGGTGCTGTTAATTTTCAAAATTTTGATGTTTCTTTAAAGTGGACACGAAATAATCTTGATAAAGGACAGTTAGCGACTCAAGGTATGAAACACTCCTTTTGGACTAAAATGACCATACCCGGTTCAGATTTACAATATTTTAAAGTCAATTTTGACTTTAGTAATTACCAGCGTCTTTCTGATGACGGTGATTGGACAACATTAATAAGAGCATCTGCCGGATACGGAAATGGTTACGGACAATTTGAAGGTAATGATCAAATATTACCTTTCTTTGAAAATTACTATGCAGGTGGCTACCGAACTTTACGCGGTTTCTCAAGTAATACCGTAGGCCCTCGTGCTATGTATGTTGGAACTGATGGCGGTAATAGCACTCTGGCTTTAACGGATAGTGCCGTTGGTGGTAACGCTAAATACACTATTAGCGGTGAGTTGATTTTCCCGGTTCCGTTTTTAGATGAAGCCTATACAAGACAAGTTCGCAGTAGCATATTTATCGATGCAGGCGAAGTTTGGGATACAGAATTTGATTATGATAAGTATAGTCAAATGAGTTGTTCATATAATTGCGATTATTTTGGAGATTATTCAAAACCAGGCAGAATACGTGCTTCGTTGGGGACGCAAATCACTTGGATATCGCCGATGGGACCTTTAATTTTCACACTCGCAGTGCCTCTAAAAGAGTATGAAGGAGATAGAACTGAAGTATTCTCATTCAATATTGGTGAAACATTCTAATTATTTATTTACAAATATGATAATAACTAGCTAAATCGCATACTGATAGATTAATATGTTTAGCTACTTTTTTATCTTATTATCTTTTTTATATTACGGAGTTACAAAATGAAAAGCTTTTTTAAAGTAGTTACATTAGCAGTTGCAATGGTTTCAGTATCAACAGCAAACGCTGCGCAGGAAACGCAAAAAATTGGCGTAGTTTTCCCTTCTAAAATTATGAAACAATCACCGCAACGTGAAAAAACCATGAAGAAGTTAGAAAATGAATTCAAAGGACGTTATGAGGACCTGCAGGTTCTGGAAAAAGAGATAACTAAGATAGAAGCCACACTTGAACGTGACGCCGAAATGATGGCGGCGAATGAAGTAACCAGCTTAAAACGTAAAGCTGAAGTTAAACTATCTGAGTACAAATTAAAACGTAAAGCATTTGAAGAAGATAATCGTCGCCGTCAAGGTGAAGAACAACAAAAAGCATTAATTCAGGTACGTGAAGTTATTAATGCAGTCGCTTTGAAAGATGGCTACGATCTTATTTTAAATGGAGAGCAGATTGTTTTTTCTAAACCTGAACTTGATATTTCTGATGTTGTTATTAAAGAAATCAGCAAAAAGTAGGTTCTAAAAAATGACATACAATTTGGCACAGTTAGCTAAGTTATTAAACGCGCAACTTGGTGGCGATGCTGAACAGCTTATAGATCGCCTGGCAACGTTTGATCAAGCTAATCAAGGAGATATTACTTTTGTCTCTGATAAGAAGTTGTTAAGCAAACTTGATGAATGTAAGGCGAGTGCAATTGTACTGCCTACAGCTTTAAAGGAAGAGTATCAAGGTAATGCCCTGTTTATGGATACCCCTTATGTGGGTTATGCATTATTAGCTCGCCTATTTGATACAACACCGAATTTAGCAGCTGGTATTGCTGCCTCTGCTGTGATCCATGAAACGGCGGAAATTGGTGAAAACGTAGCGATTGCCGCTAATGTTGTGATCGAGGCCGGCGTTAAAATTGGCGATAACTGTCAAATTTCTGCCAATGTGGTGATAGGTTTAAATTCACAAATTGGTGAACAGAGTAAAATTTACCCGAATGTAACCGTTTATCATAACTGTCAACTTGGTAAACGTTGTATTATCCATGCAAACAGTGTGATTGGCTCTGATGGTTTTGGCAATGCACCTTATCAAGGTACCTGGGTTAAAATTCCTCAGATAGGTCAGGTTTTGATTGGGGATGATGTTGAAATTGGCTCCTCAACAACCATTGACCGCGGTGCATTATCAAATACAGTCATTGCAGATGGTGTTAAAATTGATAATCAGTGTCAGATTGCTCACAATGTGTCGATCGGCGCTCATACGGCAATCGCCGGCGGTTCAAATGTTGCCGGCAGTACAAAAATTGGTAAAAGCTGTATACTCGGCGGCTCGGTTGCGATGAATGGCCATTTGAATATTGCCGATAATGTGGTTATTACCGGCGACAGCATGGTGATGCGCAGTATTAATGAAGCTGGGGTTTATTCATCAGGTGTACCTGCACAAAAAAATAGAGCATGGCGCAAAACAACCGCATATACGTTAAAAATTGATGATTTATTTAAACGTGTTAAAGAACTTGAAAAACAACTTAAAGATTAAATAAAGGAACAGATCGTGAGTAATGAATTAAATTCACTGGATATTAAAGAGATCATGGATCTTTTGCCGCATCGCTACCCGTTTTTATTAGTGGATCGTGTATTAGATTATGTTCCTGGTAAAACACTGCATGGTGTCAAAAACATTTCTTTTAATGAACCGCAGTTTCAAGGACATTTTCCTGGTACTCCGGTATTTCCCGGTGTAATGATTGTTGAAGCATTAGCACAGGCAACGGGTGTATTAGCATTTGCAACTTACGGCAAACCTGCTGAAAATGAGCTGTATTTTTTAGCCTCTATCGATAAGGTGCGTTTTCGCAAGCCTGTTGTTCCTGGTGATATTTTAAACCTGCATGTTATCTATTTGAAAGATCGTCGCGGCATGGGTAAATTTGAATGTGTGGCAAAAGTTGACGGTGAAGTTGTTTGTCAGGCGATGATCATGTGTGCAAGAAGAGAGATCTAATGACAAATTCAACAGCAAGAATTCATCCAACTGCAATTGTGCATGAAAACGCCATAATCGGTAAAAATGTAGAAATTGGTCCATATACTATTATTGGTGATCGAGTTGAAATTGGTGATAATTGCTGGATTGCACCGCATGTTGTTATCAAAGGCCCGACTAAAATGGGTAAAGGCAATAAGATTTTTCAATTTGCCTCTGTCGGTGAAGATTGCCAAGATCTAAAATATGATGGTGAAGAAACATTTTTAGAAATCGGCGACAATAATGTGTTTCGTGAAAGCTGTACTATCCATCGTGGTACGGCACAGGATCAAGGCACAACCCGTATTGGTAATAATAATTTACTGATGGCTTATGTGCATGTAGCCCATGATTGTATCCTTGGTGATAATATTATTTTATCAAATAATGCAACATTGGCTGGTCATACTAAGCTGGCTAATAACGTGATTATTGGTGGTCTTTCTGCACTGCATCAATTCACACGTGTTGGTGAATTTGCCATGATTGGCGGATGCTCTGCGGTAAATAAAGATATCCCGCCTTATTTTATGGCGACCGGTAATTATGCAAAAGCGCAAGGTATTAACTCGGTTGGTTTAAAACGTCGTGGTTTCAGTAGTGCTGCTATTATGGAAATCAAGCGTGCCTATAAAGCTATCTGCCGTCAAGGTAATACTCTTGAACAAGCAAAACTGGAAATTGCCGAGAAATTAGAAGCCTGCCCTGAACTGCAAATCTTATATGACTTTATCTGTGAAGACAGTCGCGGCATTGTGCGTTAAGATCCTGGGTAATATATATTATTAGAAAAAGGCTCATTTGAGTCTTTTTTTTTAAACATCGAATAAGAAAAGATTATGAATAAACCACTACGAATTGGGTTAATTGCAGGTGAAGCTTCCGGTGATATTTTAGGTGAAGGTTTAATTAAGGCATTAAAAGAACATTATCCTGATGCTGTTTTTGAAGGTATTGCAGGGCCGAAAATGATAGCGCAGGGCTGTAAAGCGTTACATCCGCTTGAAGCCTTGTCAGTAATGGGCTTTGTAGAAGTACTAGGAAAATTACCTAGCATTTTGCGTATTCGTAAATCTATTATTAAACATTTTATCGCTAATCCTCCCGATATTTTTATTGGCATTGATGCGCCGGATTTTAATCTAACGGTTGAATTGAAATTAAAACAACAAAATATAAAAACAATTCATTATGTCAGTCCTTCAGTATGGGCTTGGAAACAGTGGCGTATTCATAAAATAGCCAAAGCGACCGATTTGGTTTTAGCATTTTTACCTTTTGAAAAAGCATTTTATGATAAGTTTAAGGTGCCCTGTCAGTTTGTCGGTCATACGCTTGCAGATCAGTTGCCGTTACTTCCGGAGAAAAATATCGCGCGGCAAAAATTGGGACTGGCAGAGCAAGATAAATTGTTAGCAATTTTGCCCGGTAGCCGTAAAGCAGAAGTGGAACTGTTAGGGCCGATATTTTTACAGTCTGCAGCTATTATTAGCAAACAATATCCGCAGCTTAAATTTATTGTACCTATGGTTAATGCGGCACGTAAAAAGCAGTTTTTACTCCTGCAAAAACAATATGCACCTGATTTACCCTTAACTGTTTTTGATGGTCAAGCAAGCGCCGTTTTACAATCTGCCGACACAGTATTACTTGCGTCCGGTACAGCAGCTCTTGAAGCTATGCTTGCCAAAGCACCTATGGTGGTTGCTTATCGTGTGAAACCAATAACCTATGTGATAGCTAAAGCGATGACTAATATAAAATACACATCATTGCCTAACTTAATTGCTGACAAAGAAGTGGTTAAAGAGTTAAGTCAACACGATTGTACGGTGGAAAATATTGTTGCTGAATTGAATAGTTTATTAGGGCAAGACAATAGCGATATGATTAAGACTTTCACTGAGTTACATCAATTAATAAAATGCGATGCAGACTCGCAGGCTGCCCAAGCTGTTGTGAATTTATTAGAAAAGCGCTAAACGTTAATAGAGAGTTATATGAGCAAGTTAAAAACCGATTTTCCCGATGTTGTTTATCCCGACTTTAATGTAATTGCAGGTGTCGATGAGGTCGG
This sequence comes from Psychromonas sp., assembly GCF_983033635.1. Taxonomy (NCBI): domain Bacteria; kingdom Pseudomonadati; phylum Pseudomonadota; class Gammaproteobacteria; order Alteromonadales; family Psychromonadaceae; genus Psychromonas; species Psychromonas sp. The sequence goes on from NZ_CEZLMY010000004.1 coordinate 49,884, forward strand.
CCGTGGCCCACTGGTCGGGGATGTTGTTACCGCAGCTGTTATTTTAGATGCCAATAATCCGATTGAAGGTTTAACTGACTCTAAAAAATTAACTGAAAAGAAACTGCAGTCGTTATTTGAGCAGATACAGGAAAAAGCACTGTGTATTGCAGTTGGTCGTGCCAGTCCTGATGAAATTGATCAGCTTAATATCCTGCATGCAACCATGTTGGCGATGCAACGTGCGGTTGAGCAGCTAAGTATTCAGCCTGAATTTGTATTTATTGATGGTAATCGCTGCCCGAAATTGAATATGCCGAGTGAAGCGATCGTGAAAGGTGATCTGCGTGTTGCAGAGATAAGTGCAGCATCAATAATTGCTAAAGTAACACGCGATCGTGAAATGGTTGAGCTGGATATTCGTTATCCGGAATATGGTTTTGCTAAACATAAAGGCTATCCTACCAAGGCGCATTTTGAAGCTTTAGAGAAGTTTGGCGTTATTCCTGAGTATCGCAAAAGCTTTAAACCCGTAAAAAAAGCACTTGGTTTGTTGTAAGATATAGGGATATTGCCACTTTCTATATTTTGGCATGCTAAAGTTATCCCCATCAATAGCGCATTTTGAAGCTTTAGAGAAGTTTGGCGTTATTCCTGAGTATCGCAAAAGCTTTAAACCCGTAAAAAAAGCACTTGGTTTGTTGTAATATATAGAGCTATTGCCACTCTCTATATTTTGGCATGCTAAGGTTATCCCCATCAATAGCGCATTTTGCAGCTATAGAGAAGTTTGGCGTTATTTCTGAGCATCGCAAAAGCTTTAAACCTGTAAAAAAAGTACTTGGTTTGCTGTAATATATAGAGCTATTGGCCCTGTGCATGCTTACTAAGGATATACTAAGTGCATGCTAAGGTTATCCTCATCAATTAGCGCATTTTGCAGCTATAGAGAAGTTTGGCGTTATTCCTGAGCATCGCAAAAGCTTTAAACCTGTAAAAAAAGCACTTGGCATTTTATAAAGTAAATTGATACAAAGCATTAAAGCACTCAGCATTATTAATTGAGAACCTATGTCTGAAACACAAAGCACTGCAATATCGACACTGCAACCAAAATTTATCCATTTAAGGGTCCATAGTGATTTTTCTATGGTGGATGGCTTAACTAAGGTAAAACCGTTAGTTGCTAAAACAGCCGCTATGAATATGCCTGCATTGGCGATAACCGATCAAACCAATTTTTGCGGCTTGGTTAAGTTTTACGGCGCCGCTCATGCTGCGGGTATCAAACCGATTGTCGGAGCTGATTTTTGGGTACAAAGTGAACTGCTTGAAGGTGAACAATTTCGAATTACCGCATTGGCAATGGATGATGTTGGTTATAAAAACGTTACTGAGTTAATTTCGAAAGCCTATTTACGTGGTCATGTGGCTGGCCGTGCCATTATTGATCAAGCGTGGTTGGTTGAACATAATCAAGGTGTTATTTTACTCTCTGGCGCAAAAGAGGGGGATCTTGGTAAAGCATTATTAAAAGGCAATCATGAACTTGCTGAGCAGATTACTGACTTTTATACACAATATTTTCCGCAGCGTTATTACCTTGAACTAATTCGTACCAATCGAGCTGGAGAAGAAACTTACCTGCATTTTGCGCTTGCCTGGGCTGAAAAATTTAAACTGCCGGTGGTTGCCACTAACCAGGTTGTTTTTGCTGATCAAGAGTTGTATGACGCTCACGAAATCCGTGTTTGTATTAACCAGGGTTATACATTAGGTGATGATCGCCGTCATAAAGATTACAGTCCCGAGCAATATCTACGCAGTTCAGAGGAGATGTGTGAGCTCTTTTCAGATATCCCAGAAGCACTTGAAAATAGTGTCGAAATTGCCAAGCGCTGTAATGTCACATTACGTTTAGGCGAATATTTTCTACCTGATTTTCCGACTGGCGATATGTCGATTAATGATTTCTTCTGTGAGGTTTCCCGCAAGGGGCTAGAGGCACGTTTAGAATTTCTTTTTGATAAAAATTCACCTGATTTTGCTGAGATCCGTAAACCCTATGATGAACGTCTGCAGATTGAATTAGACGTGATTAATACCATGGGTTTCCCGGGTTACTTCTTAATCGTAATGGAGTTTATCCAGTGGAGTAAGGATAATTATATTCCTGTTGGACCGGGTCGAGGCAGTGGTGCGGGATCATTGGTTGCGTATGCACTAAAAATTACCGATCTTGATCCCCTTGAATTGGAACTACTATTCGAACGATTCTTGAATCCTGAACGTGTCTCTATGCCCGATTTTGATATCGACTTCTGCATGGATAGACGTGATGAAGTAATAGATCACGTTGCCGAGCTTTATGGCCGTGATGCCGTTTCGCAGATTATCACTTTCGGTACTATGGCCGCCAAAGCGGTTATTCGTGATGTCGGACGTGTGCTTGGCCATCCTTATGGTTTTGTTGACGGTATCTCCAAATTGGTGCCGCCGACACCGGGCATGACGCTTACAAAAGCATTTGAAGAAGAGCCTAGGTTACAAGAGCGTTATGACGGTAGTGAAGAGGTACGAGATTTAATTGATATGTGCCGCACACTTGAAGGCACAATACGTAATGCCGGTAAACATGCTGGTGGTGTGGTTATTTCACCAACAACGATTACCGATTTTGCGCCGCTTTATTGTGATGATGAGGGTAAAAACCCGGTTACTCAGTTTGATAAAAATGATGTTGAAACTGCGGGTTTGGTTAAATTCGACTTTTTGGGTTTACGTACACTGACCATTATTCAGTGGGCAATTGATATGGCTAACGCGCATAAAAAAACGCGCGGTGAAGAGCCAATTTTTATCGAAAAAATAGATCTTACAGAGCCGGCTTGCTTTGAGTTATTAAAACGCTATGAAACTACGGCAGTATTCCAGTTAGAGTCGCGCGGTATGAAAGACCTGATCCGCCGATTACAACCTGACTCTTTTGAAGATATGATCGCACTGGTTGCGCTGTTTCGTCCCGGACCATTGCAGTCCGGCATGGTAGATAACTTTATCGAGCGTAAACATGGTCGAGAGGAAGTTTCCTACCCTGATGCAACCTGGCAGCATGAATCATTAAAAGAGATCTTATCACCAACCTACGGCATTATTTTATACCAAGAACAGGTAATGCAGATTGCTCAGGTCTTATCCGGCTATACACTGGGTGGCGCGGATATGTTACGTCGTGCTATGGGTAAGAAAAAGCCGGAAGAGATGGCAAAACAGCGCGCTACCTTTGAAGAGGGCGCGATTGCCAATGGGGTTGATGGCGAACTGGCCATGAAGATCTTCGACTTGGTAGAAAAATTCGCTGGTTACGGTTTTAATAAATCACACTCAGCAGCTTATGCACTCGTTTCATATCAAACGCTGTGGATGAAAACCTTCTACCCATCCTATTTTATGGCCGCGGTTATGTCTGCGGATATGGATAATACCGAGAAAATCGTTATTTTGGTGGCAGAGTGTCAAAGTATGGGATTAGATCTTGGTCCCCCTGATGTCAACGAAGGTTTATTCAAATTTAACGTTGATCCGGATCTGCGCATTGTTTACGGTATTGGTGCGGTGAAAGGGGTGGGCGAAGGCCCTGTTGATGCGATTATTGAAGCGCGTGAAGCGGGTGGCAAGTTTAAAGATCTTTTTGATTTTTGTAACCGTATTGATCTTAAGCGTTGTAACAAACGTATCTTAGAAAAGCTGATTTTAGCCGGTGCGTTAGATAAGCTTGGGCCTCATCGTGCCGCTTTAATGGAAACGCTACCGAATGCACTGCAATCAGCTGTGCAGCATAAAAAAGCTGAATCATTCGGACAAAGCGATCTGTTTGGTGTGTTGACCACTGACAGTGAAGAGATAGCCAATAAGTTTGCATCGGTGCCGGAATGGCCGGAAAAACAGTGGTTAGCCGGTGAAAAAGAGACGCTTGGGTTATATCTAACAGGGCACCCTATCAACCAGTATGAGTCACATATTCGAGCTTTTCATTGTACTAAACTGGTGGATCTTATCGCTAACCGTCGCGGTCAAAACAGCCGCGTCGCAGGGCTTATTTTAAGCATGCGCGTAATGGTTACTAAAGCGGGTAAACGTATGGGGATTATTACCCTTGATGATAAAAGCTCGCGTATGGATATTACTGTATTTGCAGATCTGCTGGATCAATATGAAGAACTGTTGGTGACAGATAGTGTTGTGGTGTTACAAGGTCAAGTGAGTGAAGATTTCTTTAACGGCGGCTTAAAAATGAATGCCCGTGAAGTGATGAGTATTGATCAGGCGCGTGAACGCTTTGCATCAAAATTACGTTTAAAAGTAAATTTCCTGCAAATAGGCGCTGATTTTCAAACACAGTTAAATGAGGCTTTACAACCGGCAAAGGGTGGTTTGTGTCCTGTTTTTATCGAATATAAAAATCAACAAGCACAAACAGAGCTGTCATTAGGGCGCGCTTGGTCGGTAACACCCTCTGATGATCTATTGTTTTCATTGGAGCGTCTCGTGGGTGAAGAAAATGTTAGCTTACACTTTGATCATGTCAGTTAATTTTATTGGAGGTGAGACTTTAGTCTCGCAAGGTTTGTGATTTTATGCGACAAGATGATTTGTTAGAAGAATTCGCCAAGCAGCTGTTATCTGCACCTGTAACTGACAATATTGATTATCATATCGCCTTAAGTGGCGGTTTAGATTCCGTTGTGCTGTTGCATCTTTTCGCCAGATTACGCGAAATAGAGCCGAATTTAACCCTTAGCGCTCATCATATTAATCATGGGCTAAGTAAAAATGCGCAGAGCTGGAGTGATTTCTGCCATGATTTATGCGCTAATTTAGTCATTGATTTTACCTGCTCAAGGGTGCATCTAAACAAACAAACCCGTACTAGCCTTGAAGCTCTTGCCAGAGAAAAACGTTATGCCTGTTTAAGAGAAAGATTATCTGCCAATAGCTATTTAGTTACTGCCCACCATCAAGACGATCAGCTGGAAACGGTATTGTTAGCATTAAAAAGAGGCTCTGGTAATACTGGGCTGCAGGGCATCCGTCACAAGCAGAAGCTTAAGTCGGGTTATTTAATCCGGCCATTATTAAACTGCTCTCGGGCACAGTTAGAGGACTACGCAGCTCTGTTTCAATTAGATTGGATTGAAGATGAAAGTAATGACGATCAAGTTTTTGATCGAAATTTCATCCGTCATACTATTTCACCATTATTAAAAATGCGTTGGCCCGGCATCAGTAAATCGGTGGCTCGCACCGCAACTATTTGTCAGGAACAGCAACAGATTTTAGACGAAATAGCCGCACAGGATTTCAGCACTGCTGTGTTTTGTTTTTTAAATCAGCAAGCTTTAAATTTTGAGCAATTAAAAAAAATAAGCAGCGGGCGTCGCAATAATGTTTTACGTTTTTGGTTTAAAGAAAATGAGCTGGATTACCCGTCTGCGATACAATTACAAACCATTTGGACCGATGTTGTCTTAGCAAAAAATGACGCTTTACCCGTTATGCAGTTTAAAGGTTATTCTATCCGTCGCTACCGCCAGCATATTTACCTGCTAAGGGATCGAGATATCGCAGCAGACTGCTGTGAGTCAATTGTCTGGCAAGGTGAAAAAAAAATAAGTTTAGCGGATGGACGGGTAAAGTTATTTTTCAATCATATTGAAGGCGAAGATAACTTAAGTGAAGTGCTGAAATTCCAAGAAAATTCAAAAATTGAAATCTGTTTTCGCCAGCAGTTGCCGGCTCAATTAACCTGCAAGCCAATTGGTCGAACAGGCTCCCGCAGTATTAAAAAATTATTACATGAATACCATGTTCCGCCCTGGTTACGTGATTTGGTGCCGTTTATTTTGATAAATGGTGAGCTGAGATTGGCCGTTGGTTTATGGCAGTGTCAAACTTTAGCAAGTGAAGCACCGTCGTGTAATTTACGCATCTCATTTGCTTAATCCTGTACTACTCTTTCGAATCCTGTACTACTCTTTCAAGTCCTGTACTACTC
>NZ_CEZLMY010000004.1:56017-60356 GCF_983033635.1 Psychromonas sp.
TGTACTACTCTTTCAAGTCCTGTACTACTCTTTCAAATCCTGTACTACTCTTTCAGATATGGCGCTAACTCTTTTGCCATAAACTGTGCAATCCAAGGTTGAGCTTGTGGCGTTGGGTGCAAGCCGTCTTTCATTAGCCATTGTTGTTTTAGGATCAGATGATCTAGAAAAAAGGGGATCAATGGAACGTCACTTTTTTTACTCAATTCAGGATAAAGTGAGCTAAAGGCTTGAGTGTATCGTTTTCCATAGTTAGGTGGAACATGGATTTGCATCAAAATCACTTGCGCATTTTGCGCCTTAATCAAGGTGATCATCTGTTCAATATTAGCCATGATCCCTGCTGGTGAAAAACCACGTAAACCATCATTTGCACCTAATTCAATTAATACTGTGCTGGGTTTATGTTGTGCCAGTAGCGCAGGTAAACGTGCTAAACCGTTGCCTGTGGTATCGCCTGAAATACTGCCGTTAACCACTGTGGTTGGTTTATCAAGCAGGTTAAGCTGCTCACTTAACAAAGATGGCCAGCTCTGCTCTATGGGCATGCGATAACCCGCACTTAAACTGTCACCGAGAATAACAAGCGTTGCACTGTTTGCTTGTGCTGAAAATAGCAGAATAAATAGCAAGGGGAAAATTTTTGTCATGTCATTACCTATTATTAAAGCAAGATCGGTAAGTAAATCAGTCATTGCAAATGAAGCTGAGATAGCCATTTTAAATGATATCTCATTTGAAGTTTTTTCATGTGAGACTGTCGCTATTATTGGCACATCTGGTGCGGGTAAATCAACCTTAATGACACTATTAGCAGGACTCGATATTCCAAGCAAAGGTGAGATTGAGCTGTTAGGTCGGCCATTGTCGCAGTTGGATGATGAGCAGCGGGCAAAAATACGCAGTGAATCCATTGGTTTTGTTTTCCAAAGTTTCTTATTGATCCCATCACTCACAGCATTAGAAAACGTTATCTTGCCTGCTATTTTACGAGGAGACGGGGAGGATATCGACAAAGCTAAGCAGCTGTTACAGTCTGTGGGGCTCGCTGGGCGTGAAACGCATCTGCCTGCGCAATTATCAGGTGGAGAGCAGCAACGTGTGGCATTAGCGCGGGCGTTTATGACACAGCCCAAAATATTATTTGCTGATGAACCGACCGGAAATCTGGATCAAAAAACCGCAGAAAATATTATTGAACTGTTATTTGCAATGAACCGTAATCATGACACTACATTAGTATTGATTACCCATGATGCAATGCTCGCTAAACGATGTGATCGCACACTGGCTATCCATGCAGGTCAACTGCAGGAGCTGTAATGAAAAATGTAAAAACCTCTTCAGGCAATAAAATGGTCTTGCGTTGGAGTTTGCGCGAGATCTGGCAAGGTCAACTTTGGCCTGTGATGGCTGCGCTTATTTTGATTATTGCTTGTGTCGTTGCGTTATCGGCATTGGCTATTCGAGTTGAAAAGCTGATGACAGCTCAAGGTCGTTCGATGATGGCCGCCGATTTGGTCTTCCGTTCAGCCAATCCAATACCCGAATTGTTACTGTCTGATGCGCGCAATCTAGGGTTAACTTTTTCTGCTCAAACTCGCTTCCAGACCATGGCATTTAGCGACAACAAGATGCAGTTAGTCAATGCTAAGGCTGTCGAAAGTAGTTATCCATTACGCGGTGATTTGATTTTAGTGGGGCAGGATGCACAGATCAGATCATCGGTGCAGCCGGGAGAGTTATGGCTTGCAGACCGTCTGTTTTCATTATTGGAGGTGCGCATTGGTGATCTGATTGCCATTGGCGATGCAGAATTAATGGTTTCGGGAAAAATTGAATCGCAACCCGAACTGACTTTTAACCCTTTTAGAACCATGCCCAGTGTGTTTATTCATCAATCTGATTTGCATAAAACCGGTGCTATTCAATTAGGCAGTCGAGTTCAATATCGAACTTTTTTTAAAGGTGAAAATAACGCATTAAATCAGCTGCAGGGCGGTTATAAGCTGCAAGCTTCACAAGGTTGGATCAGTGAAGATAATCAAGGTAGAACTGCGGATTTAATTCTCAAAGCTAAGCAGTATTTATCGTTAACTATTTTGATGGTGATATTAATGGCGTCAGTGACCTTAGTGCTTACATGCCAGCATTATGCCAGCGGTCGGGCAAATACGGTGGCGATGCTAAAAAGCATGGGGGCGAGTAAGCGCTGGTTACTTAGATGGTTATTGGGACAAGTTGTTTTAATGTTTGCTACAGCTTTATTGTTAGGATCATTGCTTGGCCTCGGGTTAGAGCTACTGTTGCGTTTACCCCTGACGGGTATTTTACCTGAGCAATTACCAAGTTACGGTTGGCAGCCTTTTGTATTTGCAGCTTCGGTCGCATTGCTGATTGGTTTGCCTGCACTAGGCATTCCGTTAATTAGATTATTAGATACGTCAGCCATTGCGGTGCTGCAGGATCAAGTGCCGACCTCGCCGAAAAAAGGGTTGTGGCTGATTGCTGTGCCTGCTGTGGCTTTTTTACTTTTCTATGGAAATAATGCTTTGGTGTGGATGGTATTTATCGGTCTAATCTTGTTGTTTTTAGTGCTGGCGAACAGCAGTTATGGTTTACTGAATTTGCTTAGTCAATCCAAATGGGAGCCTGCGATGACCCTTGCACTAAGTCGTATTAAACGCTCTTCGAATAGAAGCATAATGCAGTTGGCTGCATTATCCGGTTCATTGATGCTGCTTGCTGTTATCTGGCTGGTACGTACGGACTTATTGGGAGATTGGCAACAGACATTACCACCAGATGCCGCGAATGTCTTTGCTATCAATATTGCCCCTGCGCAGCAGCAGGAATATCTACAAAAATTGGATAAAAACAATATTGAAAGATCGCAAGCTTATCCGATTATTCGTGGTCGATTGACGGAAATTAATGGTCTGAATCTCAAAAGCTCACTCTCTAAAGAGCAGCAAAGGGTACATGTTCTGCATCGTGAAATTAACTTTACCTGGGCAGATCGACTGCCAATTCATAATGAGGTTCGTGCTGGTGAATGGACACAAACTAATGCTGTTTCTGTAGAACAAAGTGTGGCGCAGGATCTTGACATTGAAGTGGGAGACAGCTTAAGTTTCTCTGTTAATAGTCAGAACTTTAGTGCGGTCGTTAATTCGATTCGAGCAGTACAATGGCAAAGTATGAAACCTAACTTTTACTTTATTTTCACGCCAGATGTGATTGCGGCGTTGCCTGCCACTTGGCTTGTAAGTTTTCGTATTGCCGAACAGCAAATCCCCATACTGAATCAGCTGGGGCGAGATTACCCAACTGTGAGCTTATTGGACTTTCGAATTATGGGTGGGAAAGTTCAAACCATATTGAAGCAGATAACCTGGTCGTTAACTGTATTGGCCGGGCTTGGAGTGATAAGTGGCGTATTATTGATTTTCACACTATTGCGCTTGAGCTTGAAGCAACGGCAGCGTGAAATCACACTTTATCGAACGTTAGGGGCAAGTAGAAAGCTTATCAGCAAAACGTTATGGAGTGAATATGGTGTAATGGCAATCGCTGCGGGTTTTGTTGCCGTAGTCGCTGCAGAGGGCATTGTGTTTAGTTTAATGAAATTGGGCTTTAAGTTAGAGCCTAGCTTGCATATTGGAATGTGGTTTGTTGTGCCCATACTGGCGATGCTGATTGTGTTTGCCAGTTTAATGAGTGCGATTAAGCAATTATTAAAGCCATTGAAGTAGTGCAGCTATCACCTCTCCGTCAATTTTTTTACTGCAATAAAACCGTCGTAGAGCTTACTGCTGTTTTATACCCAAACCTCTTCAAGATGCTGGAATCTGCATCTTCAAGTATCATGGGTATAAAATCACTGTGATTTTTTAACGCTCTATTTTGCTTGAAGCTTTATTCGTGTATAAGTTTTGATCTGCGGTTGAAAACAGTTCGTTAGCACTTCGCCCCATCTCCCAATGGCTAAAACCAACACTGCTGGAAAAATTTAACTCACTTAAAAAAGCGTTGTTCTTGATTTCCGTATGCAAGCGGTTAATCACGATATTAACCGAAATTTGCCCCCCTGGCTGCAGAATAATAGCAAATTCATCACCGCCTAAACGAAACACCATATCCGAAGTGCGTACGCTTTTAATCAGAACACCTGCAAAGTTCTGTAATACTTGATCACCTTTTAAATGGCCAAAGGTATCATTAATAATTTTAAAGTTGTTAATATCTAATACCATTAAAGATAAACCTTGATGGCTTCGACTGCTTTGCTCTATTGCTCTTTCGAAGCTTTCATCATAATAAGCTCGATTGCCAATAT
>NZ_CEZLMY010000005.1:0-21018 GCF_983033635.1 Psychromonas sp.
TTCAGCAATCGACTAAATCGCCCGCTAGTATATTGAGAGCCTCTATCACTATGGAACATTAATCCAGCTTTAGGTTGCCTGATGTTAATCGCCATTTGTAATGCACGTTCAACTAAATCAACCGTCATACGTGTCGAGATAGACCAGCCGACAACTCTGCGGGAGTATAAGTCCATGACAAGGGCTAAATACATCCAGCCTTGATAGGTTCTCAAATACGTTACATCACCCGCCCAAACTAAGTTTGCCTGCGGGGGATTGAACTGCTGGTTTAATCGGTTATCAGCAACGCTATCACTGTGTTTACGCTTTGTTGTTACCTTATAAGCTTGACGTTGTGTAACAACAAGTTTTAACTTACGCATGATACTACGAGTGCGATAATACCCCACATTAAAGCCTGCCCGTCTTAAGTTCTTGCACAACTGGCGAGAGCCTAAACTGCCACGACTACGTTTAAATAACTGTCGCGCTGTACGGTACATATTCAGCTCTTCTTCACTAATGGGTTTAGCTGGCCGTTCAAGCCAATCATAAAATGCACTACGACTCACTTGTAGTACATTACAAAGCAGTTTTATTGGATATTTAGAACGGCATGCTCGAATATATCGAAACTTTACTTCATTTATTTTGCGAAGAAGGCACTGGCTTTTTTTAGTATTTCTTTCTCCATACGAAGCTGTTTAACTTCTTTGCGCAAGGCTAATAACTCAGACCGTTCATCAGAATTTACGGTTGAATTCGCATGCTCTTCAGCTTTTTGTTTCCAGCTATAAAGCAGGCTAGTTGTGATACCTAAAGCCGAAGCTGCTTCCTGAACGCTATAACCTTGCTCACTGATTAACGCTAATGCTTCAGTTCTAAATTCACTGCTATCAGTTTTGTACTGACGTTCTGTATTCATGTTTACCTCGATAGTGGATAGTATTATCCAAAATTAAAGTGTCCCGTTCAATCAGACCAGAATAATCGGCTAGCTGTTTTGTTTATTAAACCGCCTTAGAAAATCATTGTTAAAAAAACACACCCCAAGCTAACCCGATCGTTAGTTATGCAGCCACCGGGTTTATGCTGCTTGATGGAGCTTTGGCTGATGATTGCGATAAATAATTAATAAAATTTAAGAGATCACGTTACTAGGGGCCGATTTCGTGAAAGAGTTAGGATAAAAGCAAGCCATAAAATAATTGAAGCTTGCAATATAAAGAGACTGCATTTTCAATTCCCTAATGGGAACTCCCTTATCTGTTTGTTCAACGTGTGAACAAGGTTTGCAAGAAATTACAAAGTTACAATTAATTCGCTGTGATTATTATCATAGCGAATTAATTGTGAGTTTCGTCATTTCAGAGTAGTGATACCGATCACAATAGAGCAACTGAATTTTAAAGAATGCATCAAAAAAGCTCACCGCAACGGCGCACCTATCCACAAGGTGCTGTTTTAAATGAGGTTGTTAAGGGTCTCTGCAGAAGTGTGATGCACAACTCCTTTTTGCTTTTTATGAGCTGCGGGTGATTGATAATTCGCGGTGCGAATGTAGTATCTGTTCCAAGCAGACGGATTCAGATTTACTTAGTCTGCCAAAATTAAAAAGAGATGCTTAGCTTCTTAATTTTGCTTATTAGTATCGGTCGCTTGATAAGTTCCGATGAAAATTTGAAAACGTTATTAAATTGAAACAGGCTTCATGGACATGGAAATATGGACAAATAGAAGCCACTAAACGCTATGTTTATTTAAAGGAATATTATTATGTTTAAAAAAACTCTTGTGGTAGCAGCTCTTACAACAGTTGCAATGGGCGCTAACGCATACGAAATTGGTCAAAACAATGACTATGCGGTAGAAGTTTACGGTGTCGCGGCTATCTCAGTTGTTTCTTACGATGCATTATCTGATAACGATGCAATGGACAACGCGCCAATCGTTGAAAATGAATCTCGTATCGGTTTTCGCGCAGGTAAAGCTATGACCGATTCAATCAATGTTTTTATGCAAGTTGAATCAGGTTGGGTTGGCAACTTTGGCGGACCGGGGGCATCAGGTTCATTAGGTGTGCGGGATACATTTATAGGTTTAGGTGGCGATTGGGGTAAAGTACGTGTTGGCCGCGTGTTAACACCAATGTATGAAATTATCGATTGGCCATATGCTAATCCTGGCCTTGGTGCTTCTTGGGACTGGGGTGGTGATGTAAAAGGTTACTATGATCGCCATTCAGATACTATCCGTTATGATTCAGCTGGATTAGGTAACTTTGCATTTGCAGCTGCTGTTGGCCGTGGTGAACGGGATGAAAGCGACTCTTACTATGGTGGTGGTTCTGCTCGTTACCGTTTGATGGATACGGTGACTTTCCACGGTGCCTTTGAGACAGCCAATAAAATGGGCGCTTCTGATACCGAAGCAGGGGCTGAAACATTCAGTTACCTAGTTGGTTTTGAAGCATCTCTTCCTGCTGGTTTTGGTGTTTCTGGTGCATATAAAAATGCATCTAGTACCGATAAAGTAACTGACAAAGAGCATACTCAAGGTTCTTACGCGTTAATCGCTCAATATTGGAATGGACCACTAGGTGTGAGAGTTGGTTATACTGCTAACTTAGAATCAGAGCTTGAAGGTGAGAAACAAGATGATGCGGATTCAATATCATCAATCCAAGTTATGGGGCTTATCAACGGTTTTGTACCTTATGTGCGTGTCGCTCATCGCGATGTTTATAATGGCGCTGATGAAGGTTCTAATTCTGACACTGAAATAGCAATGCGTGTTGGTCTTGAATACGGTTTCTAAAGAAGCATATTTTAAAATTTAACTGTAACGTCAGCTTTTGTTGGCGTTTTCTTATACGCTATAAAGTAAATAATTCCACTTATTGATTAAGAAGGCAGACTCTTATGTTTAATAAAAACTATTTAATGCTACTAGCTACTTTATTTTTAATATCGGCTTGTACAACAAACCCGAACGGTATCTCAAGTGAAGAGTTTGCAATGAGCGCAAATGTCGAGAGTGGTTACAAGCAAATAAGAATTACGGGAGAAAGAATTCACCCTGTAAATTTAACCACAAAAACAGAGCTATTAGTTTCCAAAGCTGAAGTTTATACGATTTTAAATGTTTCAACAGATAACCGAGATTCTCAATATTCAACCGTGGTCATGATGTTAAGTTTTATAGATAACTATATGTATTATGGTTTTGTGAATATTAACGGTGAAAAAACTAAAGTAAAAAAACGTAGTGAGTCGGTCAGACAATGTGATGATTTATGTACAAAAACGCAATACTTTAGCTTTCCAGTTAAAACCTCGGCTTTGATAGAAGCGCGGGAAACAGGTTTAACTTTTTCTATTAATAGAGAAGAAACATCCAATGATTTTATTTTCGAGATTCCGGCTAATTATATCGATGGCTCATTAAAAAGAGTTGAAAATGAGCAAAATAGAGTGATTGAAACAAATAGTGAAATAAAATCGCTTGAGTTTTCAGCATCTAAAGAAATTGAAATGACCCAATATTGGTTTAATGAAGCAACGCTTACAGAAAAAGAGTTGTTCACGGATTGGGCATTTAAAAATAGAAAAAAAATCACAACATCTCTTAATGGTGAAACTAAAGCATTAGAGATGCTGGAATACTGGTATGAAAAAGCAAGTTCAGCTGAAAAAGCACAGATACTATCTTGGGTAATTTCTCAATAGTATCGGCTAAATCCACAAAGTGTAACGTGAACAATTCATATTACGCTTTGCGGAAACTCGGACGTGTCATTTTATAACTTATCTTTGCAATAGTTGTAAAAATAAGTGCGTTGGATACATTTTTCTGAGTTTCTAGCGTATAACCTATTTTTATAAGTTATCTTTGTAATACCAAGAAAAACCCATCACTTTGGACAGATGTTTCTGAGTTTCCAGCGTATAAGGAGTGGGAGGAATCAGCTACATTTTTATAAGTTATCTTTGTAATACCAATAAAAACCTCTCATTTTGGACTGATATTTCTGAGTTTTCAGCGTATAAGGAGCGGGAGGAATCAGCTACATTTTTATAAGTTATCTTTGTAATACCAATAAAAACCGATCACTTTGGACAGATGTTTCTGAGTTTCCAGCGTATTAGGAGTGGGAGGAATCTGCTTCATTTTTATAAGTTATCTTTGTAATAGTTATAAAAACCCATCACTTTGGACAGATGTTTCTGAGTTTCCAGCGCATAAGGAGTGGGAGGAATCTGCTTCATTTTTATAAGTTATCTTTGTAACACCAATAAAAACCGATCACTTTGGACAGATGTTTCTGAGTTTACTGCGTATAAGGAGTGGGAGGAATCTGCTTCATTTTTATAAGTTATCTTTGTAATACCAATAAAAATCCATCACTTTAGATACATATTTCTGAGTTTCCGGGTAGGGCGGAATCTGCTTGTTATATCGCCTAACCGTGCCTTCACCTGCATTATAAGCAGCTAACGCGAGCTTTTTAGTTTTAAATTCTTTTAATAATTTATAGAGATATTTTGTGCCGGCATCAATACTTTGTTCGGGATCAAAAGGATCATTTACACCAAAGCGTTTGGCGGTTACTGGCATCAACTGCATTAAACCTTTTGCGCCTGCCGACGATATTGCCGTGCGCCGGTAACTTGATTCCGCAGTGATTACTGCGTGAATAAAGGCTGGCTCTAATTGATACTTGTTAGCGGCCTGAACTATCAGTGGATGATAGTGGTTTTGTAGTTTTTTACTACTTGGTATTTTTATATTAGTGTAACTTTTTTCCTTCCAATTTTTAAATGAGCCCGGGTTTTTATTGCTTTTACTGCGTAATAACAAGCGGTAATTTTCATTAACTTTATTCTGTGAAAAATGCTGATCACCATTTTTATCTATATACATATAAATATCAGCCAGCGCTTTATTGCTTAGTAGTAAACCAAGTAATAGCGGGGGCATGATTTTATAAAAGGGCCGCTTTTTCATTCGCAATCTAACCACCTGTTTGTAAAGCTTCGCTTAAAGTAGGATTTGCCGAACTCGTTGATTTTGCATGCTTAAATGTTTTATCCGCATTCGCTAACGGCTGATCAAGCGGGTACAGGTAACGCGCATAATCTAACACCTGTTTTGCTTTTTCAGCTTGATTATTATTGAGATACGCCATATAAAGGATAATATAAAAATACGATTTTGGCGTGCTTTCCAGGGTCTTTTCTGTCCAATTTATAACCCTCTGAATCTCTTCCGGTTTATTAAGCTGTAGCGCCATTGATAAACGGAAATAATTAAGATGCAAATTAAACCTGTCTTCAAATACTAATGGGTTAATAATATCCATTAATAACGAAATATCAGGTTGTTTGCTGCGTTCATACTGCGTAATTTTAGAGATGGTATACAAATTAGTGAGCATAAAAGTGGCGCTAAACATCGGAATTAATAATGCAAAAACACGTAATGCAAAGGTTGGTGTAAAGCTTTTACTTTGCATAGTTTCCGATTCATAGTCGATATAAAAAACCAGCACTAATAAAACCAGCCAATGCAAAGCGGAATGATAGAGGGGATATTCGGTTTGCGTATGCAGGGCGATCGGAATAACCAGTGCCATTAAGGCCATTCCATGTGTTAATTTAAAAGCGCCTAATAGGCGCAGAAAACAGATAACCAGCAATAAGATTGCCACTATCGGCACTATTCCGCCTTCAACCGCCCAGAATAATGTATCGTTATGTGGGTGAGTCAGGTGTAGCCCAAAAGGAGCTAATTCATTATTTTTTACACGCTCAGCTTGAGTAATTAAATAACTTTTTTCAAAACTGCCATAACCGTAACCCATTAATGGTTTTTCTTTAATCATCAGCCAACTGTGCTCGTAGATGCCTAAACGGGCGCCACCTTCCTTAAGGTTATCAATATTTCTTGCCGCTAATGCATCTCCTTTCATCATCGCTAAACCAAGACCTAATGAAATCGCAATAATGAAAATTCCCAGCTTCTTTTTATTGCTTTGCCATGCCCAAGGTATAAATAAAAGCAGGGCGATCAGTATGCCCAGATAACCGGTGCGGGACATGGTAATAGTGATCACCCACATATTCAGTAGCGCGGTTAACAGTAAAAAGCTTTGTAATTTTTTACAGTTTATTTGCTGCAGCAAATAACCCGCTAAAATAAGCGTGGTTGCCATAAATGAGGCGAGCACATTAGGCTGTTGGAAAATACCATAAGGGCGACCATAACCTACGTCATAACCGAAGATATTATCAGCTGGCAGCAGGTAGTCTTGCGTTAAGCTGTAGCAGGCTTGTAGAAAACCCGCGAGTACAATCAGTGATAAAAGGCGCTGGATATTGCTGCGAGTAAACTGAAACTGCTGCAGGCTGAAAAATAGTAAGAATCCTGCAAACAGGCCGAGCAAACGGGTATAACTTTGACTGGCCAGTTCATTATTGGGATAAAAAATCGGCAGTAGAAACAGTAAAAAAACGCTTAAAAAAACGACTGTAAAGCGGGAGTAGAATAGTTTCTGTTGTTCGCTAATTTTCCATAACCCTAAACCGACTAGGGTAGAAAAAAATATCCACACAACATTATTTTGTGCTAATTCCAGGCCGCTACCACCTTGATTATGCTGGAAATAATGGGCTGCTAATGCCATTAAAAGCGCGAAAGTAATAAAAAAAGCACGTGTTAATTTTTGTTGTAAATCCATTAGATTTTAATTTCCGTTACGATTGTTTTCTAAAATTGCTTTTAGGAATTGCCCGGTATAACTGCCAGCTACTTTCACCACTTCTTCAGGAGTACCTGTTGCGATAATCTCACCACCACCGTTACCACCTTCTGGGCCTAAATCAACAATCCAGTCGGCTGTTTTAATCACATCTAAATTATGCTCGATAATAACAATGGTATTACCATGATCGCGCAGAGTATGAATGACTTTTAAAAGCTGAGCAATATCGTGGAAGTGTAAACCTGTGGTTGGTTCATCAAGAATATACAGGGTTTTACCTGTATCACGTTTTGATAACTCTTTTGCCAGTTTAACGCGTTGTGCTTCACCACCTGAAAGTGTGGTTGCGGCTTGTCCTAAGCGGATATAGGAGAGACCGACATCCATTAATGTTTTTAGTTTTCGTGCAATCACGGGCACGGGTTCAAAAAACTTAAATGCATCTTCAACAGTCATATCTAAGGTTTCATGAATGCTCTTACCCTTATATTTTACAGACAGAGTTTCGCGGTTATAACGTTTACTTTTACAAACATCGCAAGGCACATATACATCCGGCAAAAAGTGCATTTCAACTTTGATAACACCGTCACCCTGACAGGCTTCACAACGGCCGCCTTTTACATTAAAACTGAAACGTCCGGGCTTATAACCTCGAGCTCGTGATTCAGGGGTGGCTGCAAACAGTTCACGAATAGGTGTAAAGATCCCCGTATAGGTAGCTGGATTTGAGCGCGGTGTGCGGCCAATGGGGCTTTGGTTGATATCAACCACTTTATCTAAATGGGTTAAGCCACTGACTGATTTATAAGGGGATGCGCTAATGGTGGTCGCTTTATTTAGTTTGCTTTGTGCAAGCGGGTAAAGGGTATCGTTAATTAAGGTTGATTTACCAGAGCCGGATACCCCTGTAATACAGGTTAATACGCCAATCGGTACTTCCAAGTTGACCGATTTTAAATTATTCCCAGTTGCACTGTTTAATTTAATCCATTTATCGTTTAATTTTGTGCGCTGTTTGGGAATAGATATCTCTTTGCGTCCGCTAAGGTAATCTGCGGTTAATGAGTTTTTGGCCTTCAGGATGTTCTTATAATTACCTTGTGCGATGATCTCTCCACCATGAATACCTGCTCCTGGGCCGATATCGATAATATGATCTGCTTGGCGAATAGCATCTTCATCATGCTCTACCACAATCACTGTATTACCTAAATCGCGAAGGTGGGTGAGTGTTTTAAGTAAGCGCTCATTATCGCGCTGATGCAGGCCTATAGAAGGCTCATCTAAAACATACATTACCCCCATTAAACCAGCGCCAATTTGACTGGCTAGACGGATACGTTGTGCTTCGCCACCGGAAAGTGTTTCGGCGCTACGCTCTAAACTGAGATAATTCAGTCCCACATTAACCAAAAAGCTCAGGCGTTCTAAAATCTCTTTAAGAATTTTATCGGCGATTTTTGCTTTTTGACCTTGCAGTGTTAAGTTGCTGAAAAAAGTTTGTGCTTCGACAATGGAAAGCTGTGAAATATACGGTAAATTCACATCATTGATATAAACATGGCGAGAGGCTTCTTTTAGACGAGAACCACCGCAGCTTGAACATGATTGGCGGTTCATATATTTTGCCAGATACTCGCGCATTGCACTTGATTCTGTTTCACGATAGCGGCGAGTACGATTAGGAATAACACCTTCAAAGGCGTGTAGGCGTGAAACGATATCACCTCTATCATTACTGTATGAGAATGATATTTTCTCTTTGCCGCTGCCGTATAATACAACATCCTGCTGTTTTTTGTTGAGCTCTTGGAACGGAGTGTTTTCAGAAAAACCATAGTGATCACAAACAGATAATAACATCTGAAAGTAATAATTTGATTTACTGCTCCAGCCATCAATTGCGCCATCACTTAGGCTTAATGTTTTATCCGTGACCACTAATTTGGCATCAAAATATTGCTCGATACCAAGACCATCACATGTTTCACACGCTCCAGCCGGGTTATTAAAGGAAAAAATTCGCGGCTCTAATTCTGTAATGCTGTAACCACAATGAGGGCAGGCAAAATTTGCAGAGAAAATCTGCTCTGGTTTATCTTCATCCATAAACGCAAGTACAGCTGAGCCGTTACTTAGATTCAGTGTGGTTTCTACAGATTCAGCTAAACGCTGTTTCAGATCATCACGCACTTTAAAGCGATCGACAACCACTTCTATGGTATGTTTTTTATGTAACTCTAACGTCGGCGGATCGCTTAAATCACAAATCTCACCATCAATACGCGCCCGCAAAAAACCTTGCGAGGCTAAGCTGGCAAATGTTTTTACATGTTCACCTTTGCGCTCTTTAATAATCGGTGCAAGCAGCATCATTTTACTGCCAACGGGATTCGTTAAAATCGAATCAACCATCTGACTGACTGTTTGTGCATTTAGAGTGACATTATGAGTTGGACAGCGCGGATCACCGATACGTGCGAATAATAGGCGTAAATAATCGTAAATTTCAGTGATAGTACCAACAGTTGAACGCGGGTTATGTGACGTTGATTTTTGTTCAATAGAGATAGCAGGAGAAAGCCCCTCTATATGTTCAACATCGGGTTTTTCCATTAAGGATAAAAATTGACGCGCGTAAGCTGATAGAGACTCTACATAACGGCGTTGGCCTTCGGCATATAATGTATCAAAAGCAAGTGACGATTTTCCTGATCCAGAGAGACCGGTAATAACAATTAACTTATCACGAGGAATAGATAGATTGATATTTTTAAGGTTGTGGGTTTTTGCGCCACGAATTTCAATATTATTCATAATTTCCTCTTGATGTTAACTTTTATCATTCAAGCAAAGGGTAGCATATTTACTGTAAATTAAAACAGTATTCAGGATTGTCTTTAATTTCGCTCTATTCATTTATTTATTGTTATTTTTATGCGCATTGGACTACTTTTGAATTCACTTAATATTAATTTATTGAGCAATACTTACCTGTGCTTAGTCTTAATAAGGATACTTAATAAATGGCAGATCCTCATATTAAAGAAAATTTAGATGTTATGGACAAAATTAGTATCTCTATTTATCGCTGCGGCATCTTACTGACAGGATTTG
The DNA here is from genome assembly GCF_983033635.1 of Psychromonas sp. NCBI lineage: Bacteria > Pseudomonadati > Pseudomonadota > Gammaproteobacteria > Alteromonadales > Psychromonadaceae > Psychromonas > Psychromonas sp. Next base: position 9,866 of record NZ_CEZLMY010000005.1, read on the forward strand.
CTTTACTGTGCTTGGCTATACAGCAACTCTTTTATCCGTTGTACTTTAAACCCGTAATCATTTTTTTAGCCTTTGCTTCATTATTGCAGGCATCATCGTTACATATTTATATGAAATCAGTACGTTGGATATTAGTAAATGCGACTTGGATGGGGGGCTGGTTATTAAGCCTGAGTTTTGTGACTGCAGGAGCCTGGGCTGTCTACCTGAGTATTGGTGCATTTTTTGTTACTTTATCAGGGCTTGCCTATAAAGAGAGCTTCTGTTTTTCACTGCCGGTGCTTAAATTAATACCCGTTTTGTTACTATTTTCATGGGGAATGATGATCTATTCACAAACACTATTGCTGGCAATCGGATTAATTTTAGCTGCAGTTTTGTATTTATATATGGCTTGGAGAAAGTTACAAATGCCATTGTATTATGATTTAGGCGATCGCTCAAAATATGAGATTTGAATAAAAAACCGCCACATTAGTGAGCGGTTTTTTTTATTTGGCTGATAAAATAACAGTCTATTGCTTGATCACTAATACCGCATTTTTGCCGCCATCAGAGATTCCGTTATCAACATAATTATCTGCACCTTCAGGAAGAAGTGTAAATTCATTACCATCTTCTGCAGTTGCTTTATAGATAAACTGGAAACCATCACGATCTTCCATTGAAATATTTTCAGAGACTTTGAACTTGCCGTTTTTGAATTTTTTAAGTTCAATAGGCGTCCAGTTATTATGTTCAGATAGCAATACAATGCTCTGTGCATCTTGCGCGTCTTTTTTTTCTATTTCAAATGTTACTTTGACTTGCGGTTTAGATTTTAGGTATTGCTTTTTTATCGGCATAATCAACTCCTTAAAAATGTTTATATAAATTTACTGTAAATGAAGCTTAAATTCTAGACAAGTATTGTGCATTTATTTATTGAAGATCAAATTGTTGATTAATAATTGACTGGGTAAAGGGTTTTTTAAGGTAAAAACCACGCGGACGCACTTTTATTAATTCACCATCTTCACCAAAAGCATCGGTTAAACAGCGTCCATTGGCCGCTTTTGGTCTAAGCTGCAGTACCTGCCCATCACGTGCACTAATCGATTCGATTTGGCCGAGTGCAATTTTTTCCATTATTTCATTCCAATCAGATGCTAATAAAAACGCCTGCTGTTGATTAGCTGACCATAAAAAACCATTTCCTACGACACGTTCGCTCAGCGGCACACTGCGTTCCCCCTGAACGGGGACCCATAAAACTTTGCTGAGTTTATTGCGTACATTAGAATTTTCCCAAGTTAACTGGCTGGTATTTAAAATTGGAGCGGAGCAAACAAAGGTAGTTTCTAATACTTTGCCCTGTTGATCTATGGGGATGGTTTTTAGTTCGATGCCTAAATGTTTAAAATCTTGTTCGGGTTTACTGCCCGCTGTTGCGCCTAGGTGCCACTCTATTAATTGCCCAACCCAACCCTTATTGCTGCGTAGATCTTTTGCCATCGCAATATTGGCTAATTCGGCCAATTCCGCGAGGGAGTGGCCGGCAATATTTTCACATCGCTTTAATAGCTCTTCTGTTGACTTGGGGGGCTTTATCATCTATTTACCGTTTTCATATTAGAATCATGCTTATCTTACCTTAATTTTACCCTATTTTTGATTATTCAGGGTTATTCATACTTTTATCCTGAAAACTACACAGAGTTATCCACTTTTATAGTGGATAAGTGAATATTTAAAATGGTAATGATTCACAAACGACATTTTTATAGCTAAAGCACTTTAAAAAGCAGATCTGTGTCTAATAATTAATCTAAAAACAGGCTCTAAATTGGAAATGATTGTTTTTTAAACTAAAGAGATATGCACATCAATTTGTGAATTAAGACTACTGGATCTAATTACAGATCTAAATTAAATTACAAAACGAAAACCTCGTAAGCAGCTGTTATTTAGGTGATAATATAAAAACTCCGTAGAGAAATTAAGATCTGTAATAATGTAAAAAAGATCTATTATATTTAAAAGCATTTATTATGCACAAAGTTATGCACAGTTTCCGTGGATATGTAACGAGTTCAATTTTGTAATTAAAAATGATCCTATGGTTAGTCGACAATTTTCGTGTTATCGGTTTGATGGCTGGGATAATCTATGAAAGAATGCGCTCTTAATTCAATATGTATTCATTATTCTTAATAAATGGGAAAATAGTCCCAACTAACTATCTGTATAATGAATCTTAACCTTTAAAAGGCGCCTTAGTGATTGATACTGACGGTTACCGCCCAAATGTAGCTATCATCATCTGTAATAAAAATGGACAGGTTTTATGGGCAAAACGATTTGGACAACATTCATGGCAATTTCCTCAAGGAGGAATAAAAGAGGGGGAAACGCCCGATCAAGCTATGTACCGAGAGTTGTACGAAGAAGTTGGTCTCAAACCTGAACACGTAAAAATATTAGCAAGTAGCCGCAGTTGGTTACGTTATAAATTACCTAAACGATTAGTACGCTGGGACTCTCCTGACCCAGTGTGCATTGGGCAGAAACAACGCTGGTTTTTATTACAATTAATTTCTGATGATAAGCAAATTGAATTTGATGCGTGTGGCCACCCTGAATTTGATGATTGGCGCTGGGTAACTTATTGGTACCCTGTTCGTCAAGTTGTGTCATTTAAGCGTGAAGTTTACCGTAAAGCATTAAAAGAATTTTCCGCGATAGCTTTTGCTTTAATGAAAAGTAATTCAGAAAAGAAAAGAAACAAACGTAGTCGTCGCCCCTCTTTTTATAAAAAGCGGTAAATAATTTTCTTAGTAGAGGATTTTGCATGTTAAGTCAGTTGCGTCATATTGTGGAGCAGGTTGGAGATGCAAAAAGTTTAACGGCTGCGATGGATGCTCTGGTGCAACAAACCCAATCAACCATGGAAGTGGATTGTTGCTCGATTTATATTACAGATGATAAAACCAAACAGCTGAATTTAATGGCCAGTAAAGGCCTTGCCAGCCAGGCTGTTGGTAAAACCCACCTAAAATTTGGCGAAGGTATCGTTGGGCTTATCCATGAAAAAGGTGAGCCTTTAAATCTTGCTAACATTCGTGAACATCCCCGTTATAAATATTTGCCTGACGCTCAAGAAGAGCGCTTTAACTCTTTTTTGGGTACTCCCATTATCCATAAACGGCAAGTCTTAGGCGTATTAGTTGCACAGCAAAAAACACCGCGTTTATTTAGTGAATTAGAAGAATCTTTCCTGGTTACCTTAGCGATGCATTTAGCCAGTGTGCTTGGCAATTCAGGATTACGTTTGGAGCTGGATCAGTTAAATAATCAGCTCGGAGCCTCGATTCATCTGCAAGGGTGCCCAGCCAGTCCAGGCATTGCCATTGCAAATGCTTATGTTGTCCGCCCTATTTTAGCGTTGGCGGAAGTTAACATTGAAAAAACTCATTCAAGTTGTAAAGACATTTTATTGTTTGAGATGATTGTAAAAAAATGCAGTGATGAGTTTTCAAATCTTGCATTAACCTTAAAAGAGCAATTATCAAAAGATGCATTCGCTTTGTTTGATATTTATTCACATGTATTAAAAGATAAAACCTTTTTAAATGCGATTCGCGAACAAATTAATTATCATCACTTAACGGCATCGAGCGCGATAAAAGTCGTTGCAGAGTCCTATATCAGACAGTTTGAAGCGATGAGTGATAGTTATTTAAGTGAGCGGGCTTCAGATATAAGGGATGTTGCACAGCGCCTGTTATACCACCTTACTCAGCAAGTAGAAGAAAATGTTCAGTTACCTGATAAGCTTATTTTGGTGGCCTCTGAGGTAACGTTATCAATGCTCGCGAGTATTCCTACAGATAAATTGCAAGGTATTGTATCTGTTCACGGTGGGGTGAGTTCTCATGTTGCAATTTTAGCGCGCGCATTGGGGATTCCTGCAGTCATGGGCCTGCCGCTTTCTTTAGACAATATTCATCAGAAAACCTTAATTATTGATGGCTATGCAGGTTGTACGATTTTATTTCCCGAGCAACTGTTATTAACTCATTACCAGCTTTTATTAGATGAAGACAACGAACTAAAAAAATTAGTTGAGTTAGGCGAGTGCAAAGAAGCTGTCACCCTTGATGGTTATAATATTTCAATTCTGCTCAACACTGGATTAAATGCGAATCAACATGCTGCGGTTGTAGGGCATTTTGACGGTATTGGCTTATACCGTAGTGAATTACCTTTTATGCTCACCGATTCATTCCCAACCGAGCAAGATCAAACGGAATCTTATCAACGACTATTAAGTCAATATGCTCAGCTTCCGGTCACCATGCGTACACTCGATGTTGGTGGTGACAAACAACTGAGTTATTTCCCTATTGTGGAAGAAAATCCATTTCTTGGTTGGCGAGGGATACGCTTAACATTGGATCACCCCGAAATATTTTTGGTGCAAATCAGAGCTATGCTAACGGCAAATTTGAAATATCAAAATTTGCGTATTATGTTACCTATGATTAGCGCAATCGAAGAGGTAGATGAAGCCAAACGCCTGATTATTCAGGCATGGAAAGAGATTAAATATGAGCTTAGTTTAACGCCTGAAGCTTTTCCATTACCAGAAATTGGGGTGATGATAGAGGTGCCCTCATCTATTTTTATCATTCCGCAATTAGCTGAAGTAGTCGATTTCATCTCAATTGGCAGTAATGACTTAATTCAATATCTGCTTGCAGTGGATAGAAATAATAGCCGCGTTGCTTCTCTTTTTGATAGTTATCACCCTGCTGTTTTACACTCTTTAAAACTGATTATCGATAACTGTATGCGTTTTGATTTAGAGGTGAGTATTTGTGGTGAGCTTGCAGGCGATCCGATTGGTGCTTTGATTTTATTAGGTTTGGGGTATAACAGACTGAGTATGAATGCGAATAATATGGGTAAGATAAAATACTTGATCAATGCCGTTCCTCGTTTTGAATTAGAGCACTGTATCGAGCAAGCATTAAATGCCAATAGCGGCAGTGAAATTCGTGCTATTTTTGTTAACTATTTGGATAGAAAAGGGTTGGGTGGATTTATTCGCGCAGGTAAATAAAGACAAATCATTTTTTCTGACAATAAAAAGCCGAGTGTAAAAACTCGGCTTTTTGCTTTCGAAAGTAGTAATAGCAATACGACTAATTAACTGCCTGAACTCCAGCTGAGTGGATAATCATTAAATCGCATTATCCCAATTCCACTAATTAGATGATCTATTTAGGCGCAGGAAAAATGGATGAAAGCAAGGCATTGATTGCAGTAACTAGTTGTTCTAATTGCAAAATCAATAACGACGCTAGCATTCATTTTAACAAGCGTAAATGAATAGATAACTAGTGAATTTGGTATTGGTATAGTTTAACTCTCAATTTTTATCGGTTGCGCTTCTTCTGCACAATAGATTGTTTCGCCAAGTTCTATTGCAGCTGGGCCGTTTGCTGTTTCTTCGGCATAACAAGCTGCCGCTGTAAAGATCACATCAGTTGAGCTGTTTAAGGCTGTTTCAGCTGAATCTTGTACTACACCGATAATGAAACCAATCGCCACAACTTGCATTGCTATCTCATTTGGCACACCAAATAAACTACATGCCAGAGGGATTAATAACAATGAACCGCCGGCAACACCTGACGCACCGCAAGCAGAAACCGCAGCAACAACACTTAATAAAATTGCCGTGGCAATATCAAACTCAATACCAAGTGTATGTACGGCTGCCAGTGTTAGTACGGTAATAGTGATTGAAGCGCCTGCCATATTGATGGTTGCACCAAGTGGAATTGAAACCGAGTAAGTATCTTCATGAAGGTTTAGTTTTTCACACAATTCCATATTAACTGGAATATTAGCGGCAGAGCTACGCGTAAAGAACGCTGTCACACCAGATTCACGTAAACACTTAAAAATTAACGGATAAGGATTGCTTTTGGTTTTCACATAAACAATGGCAGGATTAACGACTAAGGCGATGAAAATCATACAGCCCAGTAATACAGCCAACAGATGAGAATAACCAAGTAGAGCGTCGAAACCTGTTGCTGCAAAGGTACTTGCCACTAAACCAAAGATACCAACTGGTGCGAAACGGATAACCAAGTGAACGATTTTAGTCACACCGTTAGATACATCATGTAAGACATTTTTTGTTGTGTCATTAGCATGGTGTAGTGCTAAACCTAAACCAACAGCCCAGGCTAAAATACCGATAAAGTTACCCGTAACCAGTGCATTAACAGGGTTGTCTACGAGTTTAAATAATAAAGTATTTAAAACTTCAATAATGCCTTCCGGTGGTGCTGCCTGAATGTCAGTTGCTACTAATACCAGCGTTGTCGGGAAAAAATAACTGATAATAACTGCTGTAGAAGCCGCTAATAAAGTACCAATCAGATAAAGGTTAATAATTGGTTTTAGGTTGGTATGGCTGCCTTTTTTCTGGTTAGCAATCGACGAGGCAACTAAAACAAAAACCAGTATTGGTGCAACCGCTTTTAATGCGCCGACGAATAAAGCGCCAAGAAAAGAGATTGCGTTAGCGCTACTTGGTGAAATTGAGGCTACTAAAATACCTGCAATGATACCGATAACAATTTGCACAACGAGGCTAGAGTTTAAAAAGCGTTGAAAAATAGTGGGGTTGGGATTCATATATTAAACCTGTTTTATATTATTGGGCTGCAGAGGAGATAAATCCGTTTAATCTCTCGCATGCGTTATAGCCAAAGCACTTAAAAACGCGCTTCCCTGCATTTTCAGGTGGTTTGGTTATAGTGTTTTGTCATACCATCATTGGTATTATGCATATATTGTAAATTTTTAAAGAGGAATTTGTTTTAAACTGGATCATAAAAATAAAAAATATTATCGAAGAGCTGGATTTGCCTGTTATTTTTTCCTGAACATTAATACAACGACCCCCAAAAACACCATCAGCATACCAAAGATCATATAAGAGGTGATCGGTTCATTTAATAGATACACTGCGAGTACGATGGTGAAGATGGGTCCTAAAGTGCCCACTATTCCCGTTTGCGTAGGACCAATACGATGAATTGCCTCTGAGACCATAAAGCTTGGAATAACAGTACTGAAAACTGCGAGTAGAAACACCCAAAGCCACGCTTGCCCAGTTATTTGCAGGGTAAAAAAATCAATTTGTAGTGCGCCATGGGCAAAAACTAAAACGGATGAGGCGGTCATCGCTAAACTGGTAAAAAGCAGAGAGCCGAGCTTAGCTATCATAGGTTTACTGAGAAGAACATAAAAAGAAAAGCTTAACGCAGCCCCCATCACTAAGGTTGTGCCATATAACACATCATTACCTGTCAGTTGTAACTCTTGGCCCATTACCACCCATAAGCCCAGATAAGTTATCAACAATGAAATTATTAGACGTTTAGTTAGAGGCTGCTTAAATAAAAAATAGCCGATAATGGCCACTAAGAACGGATAGGTGAACAGAGTCAAACGCTCGAGTTGTGCGCTAATATATTCCAGACCTTTTAAGTCTAATAATGAAGAAAGGTAATACCCGAGAAATCCCAGCCCTAAGACCTGTAATAAAATCGCATTGGAAAGAGCAGGAGCTGCTTGTTTTTGACGTTTAATTAACAGATGAGCCAGAATAAACAGGTAAAATGGCACTGAGATTGCCATACGTAAAACCAGCACTGAGTCGGCATCTAAACCTTGTGCATAAGCATATTTAATAAAAATTGATTTTAATGAAAATAGTAACGTACCCGTAAGAGCAAGAAAAACACCAAAATGCATGATTGAATAAACCAAATAGAGACGATAAACCCAGACTAGCCATTTTATAATAGTGAAGCAAGATGATGCTTGCTATATTATGTTTTTTTTCGTTTAGCTAACCAATGAGTAGATAAATGTCAGCTTCAAATTTTGTTTTACCCCATATTGATCCGATTGCAATCAGCATCGGCCCGTTAGATATCCGCTGGTACGGTTTAATGTATTTAGTCGGTTTTGCTTTTGCCTTTTGGATGGCTAATCGCCAATGCGACAGATCAAATGGGCTTTGGACACGAGAGCAAGCCAGTGATCTGCTTTTTTATGGTTTTATGGGGGTTATTTTAGGGGGACGTGCGGGTTATGTTTTCTTTTACCAGTTCCCGCAGTTTTTAGACAATCCACTTTATCTGTTTAGAATTTGGGAAGGTGGTATGTCCTTCCATGGAGGAGTGGTTGGTGTTGTTTCCGCCATTATCTTTTATGCGAAAAAGAACCAGCGTTCAATTTTAGCGGTTGGTGATTTTATTGTGCCGCTTTTACCCGTTGGCCTTGGCGCAGGGCGTATCGGTAACTTTATTAACTCAGAGTTGTGGGGCCGAGTGACTGACTCTCCATTTGGTATAATCTTCCCGAATGCAGGGCCACTACCTCGTCATCCTTCGCAACTTTATGAGTTTGCGTTGGAAGGGGTGTTACTGTTTATTATTCTCTTTCTGTTTATTCGCAAGCCACGCCCTAGTGGCTCTGTGGCAGGGCTATTTTTATTATGTTACGGCTCGTTCCGTATTTTTGTTGAGTTTGCCCGTGAGCCAGATGCGCACCTTGGTTTATTAAGCTTTGGACTGAGTATGGGGCAAATTTTATCATTACCGATGGTGATTGCCGGGGCTATCTTAATCGCCTATGCATATCGTTATAAAGGTCAACAGTCTCAAAAAGCTACCGGCAAAAAGGCTTAATCAAATGTAACTACTCAGGTCGTTGCCATTTAAGCTTATTTCCGCGTTGAAAAATGCTCATTTAAACGACTAAACTGCGCTTTTTCGCCTTGAACTCAGCATAAATGGCTTAGCCCTGAGCATTTACAGTCTTATTTGATAAAAGCACTTTAAATTATTGAGGTGCTGAGTAGTTACAAATCAAACATGATACGCAAACTAGCAGAAGAGATATCTTTAAGCTGTTTGCGTAAATATTAGGTGAAAAAAGATGAAACAATATTTAGATTTATGTCAGCGTATTATTGAAAATGGTGTTTGGATTGAAAATGAACGCACCCAAAAACGTTGTTTAACTGTGATTAATGCAGATCTTGAATATGATGTGAAAAACAATCAGTTCCCGATGATCACCACGCGTAAAAGCTTTTGGAAATCAGCGATTGCAGAATTTCTCGGTTATATTCGCGGTTATGATAATGCCGCTGATTTTAGAGCCTTAGGCACTAAAACCTGGGATGCGAATGCCAATCTTAATGGTGCCTGGTTAAATAATAAATACCGCAAAGGCACTGATGATATGGGCCGCGTTTATGGTGTTCAAGGGCGCTCTTGGGCAAAATCTGATGGCGGACATATCGATCAACTCAGAAAAGTGGTTGATAATCTAAAAAATGGTATTGATGATCGTGGTGAAATTATCACCTTTTATAATCCCGGTGAATTCCATATGGGCTGTTTACGTCCTTGCATGCACACGCATACTTTCTCATTAGTGGGAGATACCTTGCACCTTACCAGTTATCAGCGTTCATGTGATGTGCCGCTTGGTCTGAATTTCAACCAAGTACAGGTTTTTACTTTCTTAGCCTTGATGGCGCAAATTACCGGCAAAAAAGCGGGTACCGCTTACCACAAAATTGTAAACGCGCATATTTACGAAGACCAGTTTGAATTGATGCGTGATGTGCAGTTAAAACGACAGCCGTTTGCTTCCCCTAAATTAACCATTAACCCGAAGATTAAATCTCTTGAAGATCTGGAAACCTGGGTAACAATGGATGATTTTGAAGTGAGTGATTATCAGCACCATGATGCCATTAAATATCCGTTTTCGGTTTAATGCCTGCTGATTCCTAGAATGGAAAATGGTTTGGAACTTGCCTGCCATTAACATTTTTGTAACTTAATAAGGGCTGATTGGCCCTTTCGTTTTCTTTGTGCAAATGATGCGATATACTTTGTGCAAATTTTTATTCCGATAAAACGATTCCAATAAAGCGAGTTTTCGCTGAAACAAGAGGTTATTATTGTGCTAGAAGCTTATCGTAAACATGTCGCTGAACGTGCCGAGCAGGGTATTGTTCCACAGCCATTAAATGCAGAGCAGACTGCTGCATTAGTAGAACTATTAAAAAATCCACCGCAAGGTGAAGAAGCCTTCCTGATTGATCTCTTAGAAAACCGTATTCCTCCTGGTGTTGATGAAGCTGCTTACGTTAAAGCGGGATTTTTATCTGCTATTACAACAGGTGACGTAACATCTCCAATTGTTACACCTGAACATGCGGTTAAGTTATTAGGTACGATGCAGGGTGGTTACAATATCGAGTCTTTAGTTACGCAACTTGATAATGCCGCACTTGCTCCATTAGCAGTAAAAGCACTTTCTCATACATTATTAATGTTTGATGCATTTTATGACGTGGAAGAGAAAGCAAAAGCGGGTAATGCTTTTGCTCAAGAAGTTATTCAGTCATGGGCTGATGCACAATGGTTCTTAGAAAAACCCGCGGTTGCTGAAAAAATAACCATGACAGTATTTAAAGTGACGGGTGAAACAAATACAGATGATCTGTCTCCTGCTCCTGATGCTTGGTCGCGCCCTGATATCCCGCTACACGCTTTAGCTATGCTTAAAATTTCTCGAGAAGGAATTGAAGCGGATCAGGAAGGGGGTGTTGGTCCAATTAAACAGATTGAAGCTTTAAAAGAAAAGGGCCATCAATTAGCTTATGTTGGTGATGTTGTTGGAACGGGCTCTTCTCGTAAATCTGCAACTAACTCTGTTTTATGGTTTATGGGCAATGATATTCCATTTGTGCCGAATAAACGTGCTGGTGGTGTTTGTATCGGTAATAAAATCGCACCTATTTTCTTTAATACCATGGAAGACTCTGGTGCATTGCCAATTGAAATGGATGTCAGTGCATTAAATAGTGGTGATGTGATTGATATCTATCCACACCAAGGCGTTGTAAAAAACAATGCAACAGGTGAGGTTGTCTCAGAGTTTGCATTAAAAACCAATATTATTCTTGATGAAGTACGTGCTGGTGGCCGTATTCCACTTATTATCGGTCGTGGTTTAACTGAACGTGCGCGTAAATCGTTAGGTCTTGAAGCTTCAAC